>CAZPXJ010000409.1:0-1520 GCA_964590855.1 uncultured archaeon | reverse complement strand
TAAGTATAAGATGCTTGGAAGAGAAATTTCTCTCATTGACCTTGTAAATGTAATTCATCCTGTTCCAACTCAGAAAAATGCAGAAGCCTACAAGCTTTTGATGAAAGAAGGTGGTAAGGGAATTGATAAGTTATATGAGTCTAAGATTCTTGAAAAAGAAATGTCAAAAGCTGGTACAGTTCCAAAAACTGAACAGAAAACTGTCGAAGCTGCAAAGCAAGAAGCAATTGAAGAAGTTCTTGGAAATGTGAAAGGTATGCCTGTATTCAACCTGTTAAGGAACCTGAGAAATATTATTCTCTATGCTCCTGACAGCATTGATGAAGCATGTCGTCAACTCACTATCCCTGAGAAGATTCATAAGTCAAGACTTTTACCTTTCAGATTTTTATCTGCTCATCGTGAAATTTATGCAATGAAATACAATTTAAAAGAAGGTGAATCTTCTAAAATTGTATTCGAAGATGAGATTGAAACCAGAGTTGTAACTCGTGAAGAATTTCTTGCAGGTAAAACTAAAGTACTTGTTGCTTTGGAACTTGCAGTCGAACTTGCTTGTTATAACATTCCTGAACTTGAAGGTAGAGTAGCAATTCTTATTGATCACTCAGGGTCTATGAGAGGTGATGGAGGTGGAAATTCTCTTGTTTCAGCTTTTTCTAAGACTACAAGTTCTGATATTGCTAACGTATTCGCTTCTATGCTTTTAAGTAAACAACCAAGTGTATATGTTGGACTCTTTGGTGACAGATTACTTCAGTTCAAAGTTGATCGTACTAAAGGAATTCTTGCTATTTCAAAAGAGATGCACAAAGCTGGTAGTTCTTGTGGTGGAGGAACTGAACATGGAGTTTATGTCTTTTTCGAGGAATTGATCAAATCAAGAACTCCGGTTGACAATATCATTGTATTCTCTGATATGGTTATTGGAGAAAGAAATACTTGGTATGGTCTTGGAGGATCAAGTACATCACCCGGACGTTTCCAAGATGTGTTTAAGCAATTCAGGAAACTATACCCTGCGACTAAAGTCGTATCAGTTGATATCAGACAAACATCTGGTACAACAGTATTTAATAAAAACTTCGCTGTAACTCAGGTTGCAGGATGGTCTGAAAAGATTTTTGATGTAATTGGTTCTGGAACCGTAGGTTACAAAGCAATTATTGAAGAAATCGAAAAAATTGTAATTTAATCTTTCAGCTATAGAAGTTTTTTATATATTTGCAAAAGGAGATACCTATTAGAAGGCTTACTTCGTAACAAGTTGCCATATAGTTTGTATGTGAAAAATCGTCTTCTTCAAATTTGTTCTCCTTTTGCATTTTTTTAGTTCTTTGAAAAAACAAAAACTTATGAATATAACTAAAATAAGAGTAATTGTTGTTGAAAATGACAGTAACAAATTTGAAGATATGGTTCAAGAATATGTTGATAATATTTCAGCAAGTTCAAGATTTAGAGTAGGTGATATTAAATATCAACTTCAAATAGACGGATCAGATTCTCTTTATTCAGCA
>CAZPXJ010000408.1:0-1526 GCA_964590855.1 uncultured archaeon | reverse complement strand
TACTGCCGTACAGATAATTACATCCCGCCGGTTATTGCACTTACAGGTACTGCCTCCCGCATGGTATTGAAAGACGTACAGAGAGAACTGCAAATAACAGACTTTGATGCAATCATTACACCGAAGTCATTTGATAGACCTGAATTACTTTTCAATGTTCTACACGCCTCGTCGCAGGAAAAAGCAGCACGTTTGATGGGTTATCTGGGGCAAGTGTTACCTAATCTCTTCAATATGACAGGGACCACATTATATCAGCCAAGAGGGAAGAAGAGCCATTGTGGACTGGTATTCTGTCCACATATAGAGGGTGATTTCGGGATTGTCCGTGTACGTGACGAAATTTCGACTGAACTAGGAGTTTCTGCAGATATCTATAGTGGAGGTCAACCTCGTAATTGGAACAGTGATAGTTATAGCTTGGAAAAGCAACTAGTCGCTCGTGAATTCAAGAGGGATAAGATACCGCTCTTAGTCTGCACCAAAGCCTTTGGTATGGGCATAGATAAACCGAATATCCGATATACTATTCATTTTGGTGTTCCACCGTCAATCGAATCGTTCTATCAGGAAGCAGGTCGGGCAGGTCGAGACAGACAAACGGCATATTGTTCAATAGTAGTGTCCGATGATGACCCACAGAGATCGCAAAGATTGCTAAATCCAAATACAACAATTGAGTTTAATCTGCCGAAGACGAGTGAGGTGACTCTGAAGATTTTCAACCTCCTCGGAGAAGAAGTAGCTACACTGGTAACTGCTCGGCTATCTGCTGGCTCGCACACTTACAAGTGGGATGCCACTAAGTTCGCCAGTGGTGTTTATCTCTATAGGCTTGAAACAGGAGATTTTATTGAAACCAGGAAAATGATTTTGATGAAATAGATACCACGATCTGCAAGGATAGACAACTCCGCCTTGGAAACCCCCACCACACGGGCTGATTTTCTCGGCCCGTTTTTATAATTTGGACAATAATACCTCAAGCTGTGGAAGAAACTTCTTCCCGTATTTGTCTTTAAATATCCCACTCGGCATCTTTGATCGCAGATGTAATGAATCTTGTGTAGATATCTCTTTCAGGAAAGTTTGTTTGTTCATGTTCTATTCTGGCACTATCAGAATAAAGAATGCCCCATATGAGCTTAAGTTATTACTGAAAAGTGAATTTATGCGAATGGCGGAATATCGGTGGGAAGACCAACTCGCATGAAAAACCTAGCAAATGCTTGTGATAAATGCTCTCTGTAAGGTGGAAGTAGTCTTAATCTATTTCCTCGTTCTTTGCCCAATTCGACTATAGAATTAAAGGGAATACTGTAAACGTTCCTAAAATCCACTACAAGATGTTCACTTTTAAATTCTTTTATTTCAGATTTATTCAATAGATGATACCCGAGTACATTTCCTTGTCTTAAACTTTCCTTGCCTCTTTTACTTTTTAAGAAATCGGTGACTTTTTCAAATTCACTTAATGGCCATATTGGACAGACAAGGACCAAATCGATTTTTTTATATTCCAGATC
>CAZPXJ010000407.1:0-1536 GCA_964590855.1 uncultured archaeon | reverse complement strand
AGGTACATTGAAATTTGACTATAAAAGGTAAAAATGTTTGACAACTAAAAAACCTCCAAAGAATACAAGAACATCAGGACTACTTACCTACTAAATGCTTCTTTAGCCTGCATATCTAAGTAATTGAGTAGTTTGCTTTCTAATCTACTAAAGCCATAATAACGACAGTTCTTAATTGCCATGTATTGGAGAGCTGGTCCTAGAGGGTCACCATTTTTGTAAGCGCCAATTTGGATGAAAGCTTCCATGAAGATGCGGAGTTCGAGAACTTCGATATTATTGAGCTGACTCTTGTATTTTCTTAAGAGTGGATAGATTTCTGCGAAACGACCGATTCTATAATATTCTTGTGCTGCTAGCAGATCTGCAAAGGCTCGTTCTACTAAGGTCATGCGTTCTGCAACAGGTCTCCTCCTCAATGTGGAAACAATATCCATAATTTGCTTTTCTTCTGTGTAAGTTGTTTTTTCTAGAAGAAAATTGATTATGTGTTCTACTCTTTTTGTACTGGGATTATTAAGGTTCTTTATCTCTAATAGTTGATCTCTAAACAGATTTGCATTCAAAAGAAATTCACTGAAGAAGACTGCATCACTGTGTTGTTTGTCAAGATTGTCTATTATATCTTGAATCAAATCGTTCAATTGCTCAATTTGAAAACCTTGTAATCTTGAATGAATGTAAAATCTCGTTAAATTGAAGTCATGGTAAATTTGGTTCTTACCAAAGGTATCTAAGTTTCTTGTTGCTATTCCTTCCTCTATCAGTTCTTCTACTTCTTTCATCTGATTATAGGCTAGTTCAAGTTTGCCTTGTAGAGCATAACATGCAGTTAAATGAGCGAGGCCTCTGAGATAGTATCCAGAGTAGGTACTGTTTTGATAGATAGGCCTTAGAATATTCTGAGTTTCTAGCAAATAATTTTCAGAATTTTTGAGATTGAAACACAATTTGTTGCTTGAGCCACTAAAATAGCAAATTATCGCTTTGACTTCTTCTGGTAATTTATTCGGAAAATCTCCTTTTCCAATAATCTTCTTAGCTAATTCCATTGATTTTTCCTTATTCTGCGTTTGTTGATAGATTATCATCAATATTCCCAATCCCATTACTAGGCCATGATAGAAGCAATTTGAATAGAAATATTCACAACACTCCTCTATTAATGAAGCACTATCATAGTTTCTATATTCAAGCCATAATTCCAGTGCATATGCATATTTACAACCATAGTATGTGTATTTATCATCTATACTTCCTTGTTCCAAGAACTTATAAGCCAATTCTATAGCTTTTGAACCTTCCTTTCTCCTTCCTTTAAATCTGTTAATAAGCCATTTTAGCTGGTAGTATAAACATAAACCTACATCTAGAGATTCAGAAAGTGATAGTTGTTCTATTTTCTTTAGTAATGAATCTACCAACCCACTCTTATTTTTTGAATTGTAATATTGTCTTACTTTAAGGTCTAAGAGAAATATAATAGATTTCTTATCATTCAAATTGTCTGCTCTCTACAATTAATCTTCTATTAAA
>CAZPXJ010000406.1:0-1544 GCA_964590855.1 uncultured archaeon | reverse complement strand
AAATATAGTGATAATTATTGTTGGTGGATAGCAAAAGCCGGACATCTTGACCACATTTGGCCGGTCAGATTAAAATTAACCTACATAACTAAACAACAAACTCTTAACTCCGGCCAAGAATGGTCAATTTGCCCCGGCTAAATGTGGTCAAGGCCATCGATTTTTCCAACTAACAGTAGAAATTTTCAACTTAGGATTTAATATTAACATCAGATTAACAAATAATTGATTGCGTATTTTGTTACTTTGCATTGTCTTTACTATTATTACTATAAATTATAAATTACTTAAACTATATAAGAATGAAGAGTTCTAGAATAATCCAATTTGCCTTATTGGCTACAGTGGCATTAATCTTAGGATCATGCAAACAAGAAGCAAGTAAAAGCGATGCCTTTGAAAAGGTGCAACATTACCGCCATCTTTTATTTACAGAATCGCCTTGGGATCCCATTCGAGGAATCTATAAAATCTCTGCTGAGGAAGCGAAAACAGTGAATAATTATACGTTTACTTACGACGATTCTATTCGCTTAACACAGGTAGATTTTTGCAGGGGAGATTCTTTACTAAAAGGTTCTCGCTTGGGTGCCGCCAGAGTGGCAATTAGTTATGAAGACAATAAAGAGATAAGACATTATTTCAATAAAAATAATGAACCTAAGACTATTCGGGGAGATGTGTTTACATCTGTTTATGAAATGGACGATTCAGGCTTTAGAACTGGTCTTAGATTTTACGATAAAGAGGATCAACCGATAGAAAATGGAAATAAAATTGGGTATTATACCTGGAGCAAGACTCCTCTGGGAATGGTAAAAGAAAACAGGTTTACGCTGGAAGGTGTGGAAACTGTTCTTAGTGAATTTTGCCCTTTCTACGAGTTGAGATTTTCTTACAATGAGGATGGCATCGTCACTCGAATGGCGAATTACGAAAAAGATGTCTTGTACGATTGTACGGCAGAAAATTGTGGGAATATAGGCGTATCCTATTTCATTTTTAACATAAATGAAAATGGCGATTTACTAGAGTTTTCTGTACATAGTTCTACCGGACAACTATCAAATTTGTATTGGGGCTGGGCAAGATATACACAGAAAGTGGATAAAAATGGGTATGTAATTGAACGTGCAACTTACGATCAGGACAATGAACTTGTTGGTGGTAAAATGATACCTATTCGCCTGAGTACTTATGATGAATCTGGATCATTGATTGAAGAAAGGTTCCTCGATGCGGACCGTCAGCTCATGGTAGATCCAAAAGACAGTGTAGCTGTAAAACAATACAAATATAATGATTATGGGGTTCAGACAGAAACCATAAAGTTCGATAAGAACATGGTTAAGAAAGAATCATAGTAGCATATTGCTTTATACTCTATATTATGAAATTGAAATCTGGAAATATTGCTGTTTTCATGCTGGTAGTGCTATCACTAGGGCTTTCATCATGCAAAACCAGCAAGAGGCCTAAACAGGAAATTATTGAAGCTGAACCTATCGATCCTGCCCAGCTTGTTGGAGAAGAATCTGCTCTCA
>CAZPXJ010000405.1:0-1545 GCA_964590855.1 uncultured archaeon | reverse complement strand
TCTCTCGTGCTCTAACACAATTAAGGGAATCATCAACATGAAAAAATATAATCCGTGCTCCATCGCCATCATTCATTGCACGATCTATTAAATCAGGATTAATACCACCATTACAAAGATTCATAACCACAGAACCATAGCATTCAAACCCACTAACTATTTTATTAACGAATTAGATTGAAACAATATTTTTTTATTCTAAAATTTTATTAAATTGTAAATAGAACTTGTATCAAATAAAATCCTTCTTTTCTTCATCAACATTATTCATTTTTTTAAAATCTTATTAATTATTTCTTTATCTAAACGCTGTAACACTTTTATTAAAAGTCTTATTGTTTCTTCATAATCAGATAGATCCATAAGCCCATAGAAACTATGAATATATCGACATGGAACACCGATTACAATGGTTGGTATACCTTTATCAAAGAGATGAATATATCCACCGTCATTCGATCCGTATGCAGCTGTCAATTGTATTCGGATTCCTTCTTCATTAGCTAACCCAATAATCCAGTCCACAAGTATAGGATTTGGTAACATAGAATCATCATGAATAATTATATTAGTACCACCAGTTAGCTTACTCTCCAATACCATATCTTGTGTTACCCCAGGAATATCACAAGCCAATATACCTTCAAGTACTATTGCAACATCAGGTTTTACACTATTCTGAAGTACACGTATACCTCGATTACCGATTTCTTCTTGAACAGTAGATGCTAAAGTTATTGTGTTTGGATGATTACAATACTTAGCGACAGCAATAAAAGCCTCTATGATTACCCCTAATCCTGCACGATCATCAAAAGCTTTTCCAATCACACGCTGTTCATCACCAATTATTTCAAAGTTAGCGTAAGGAATAATGGGGATTCCTGGTCTAATACCTAATTTATAGACCTCTTTATCGTTTTTAGCTCCCACATCAATAAACATTTCATCAATGTTAAGTGACTTTTCTATTTTTTGCAAAGATGTTACATGAGGAGGTACAGTTCCAATAATTCCAATAATACTTTTTCCATTAGATCTTATGACAAATCTTTGCCCAAGCAGTATATTGTTAGACCATCTACCTAGAGGTCGAAATTTAAGAAAACCTTCTTTTGTTATCATTGTAGTAATAAATCCAATTTCATCTGCATGTGCCTGTATCAGCACGTTTGGAAAACTATCTTTTCCCTTACAATTTGCAATTAGATTTCCTATTGAATCATATTGTATATCCACATTAGATGGTAACTGCGCTGCTACCTCTTTTTGAATATCAACCTCAAAACCTGATACGCCATATGCATTTGATAGTTTTTTTAACCTTTCTATTCTCTCTATTACTATCATTGTATCATTCCTTTCTTTTCTTTATATAGTAATCATTTTTTTCTATAGTATATCGTGACAAGAACTATTACATATTTAATAAAGTAGGCATTTATTACTAAAAATATTGTAATAGTTTAGTTTTTCCAAAATCTTATTTTAAGTATATCACCCCCCCCAAGCTGTCAAGCATTTTTTTGGGAATTTTTTTCATAT
>CAZPXJ010000404.1:0-1547 GCA_964590855.1 uncultured archaeon | reverse complement strand
GAAAAATCAAAGTCCCGTTCTCGCCAACCAAAGTTATATTATAATTATTAGCCGCATCAAGAGCAATCTGGGTAGCCTCATCTTTGGAAATAGCACTGAAGCTTCCAATGGAAAATAGGTTCCACGTGTCCTTGAATGATGATGCGTTTCCATACAAAGAAATCTCAAGTCGTTTATTAAAAAAATCAACTCCTTCTGCAGTGTACATCCACGTAAAAAGAACGTGCTTCGTAGAACTCATGTTCGGATTTAATTGAAAGTTTGTAATTTCTAGTTTTGTATTACCTTTGGACATGGTTGTTTCTGTTACGTCAGAAACATCATCTAGTGTGTTTAGGGCAGAATTTACGTGTGAAGCATCCTTGCCATGGTTCTGGGCGAAAACACGATACCTTAATAGTATGTCTCTTGTTCGGTCAAGTTCATCTGCTGAAGGCTACTGAGTATAAATCAACGGTCCTTGGTTGGGCAGAACGTCTATTGCGAGAATATATTCATTCAAAAAGATGCCCATTATGTCTATTCGACTACCAGTATTTCGAGATGAAAACTTACCACTTCCTGCTTAACAAGACCACCATATTCAGAAGGATAAGAGAAACCGGAACTCTCAGTTACATTGTATCTAGTTAAATCAAGCCCAATAACCTCACTTAAGAAAGCTGTCAGTCTATTCTTTGCTGTAAAATCTGCTTCTGCTTTTGAAATTTGAATAAACGGAACTGCCAAAACAAACATTGATAATACACTTGTAGCCAGAATCATTAATAGAATTAGAGCTGTTATTTGCTCCCCCATCGTTTAGTTACCCTAATAACAGCTTTGATAACATAAAAGAAAAGCATTCTTGTCAAGAAATTTTGACCAAGAATTAATAGTATAAGTCAAGAAACTTGCCTAACGAATAGTTGCTGGAGTTCAAACATCATATACCAAGATTTAGCACTAGAAATTATTGGTTAGACGATATCCATAAATTAATCAAGCAATGTGCCTATATCAGAAAATAGTAGATTGACTGCATGTTTGAATAATCGAGGGACACGTTAATGTCGCAGGGGAATGAAAGCACTAGAAAAGAGATTGAAATATTAAGAATTTTGAGCGAGTATGATAGCCCCGTTGGTTCGACTTTGTTGAAACGGGAGCTGAGAAAAAAAGGCTTTCTTCTCAGCGAGAGAACTGTAAGATATCATCTTCTATTGCTAGAAACGAAAGGATTTGTACTGGGACATGATCGAAAAGGAAGAACAATAACAGAACAGGGTCTTCAAGAACTGAGCAGGTCACTTGCCACCCAAAGGCTAGGTTTCACCACAACACGCTTCATGTCCTTAGCATATCAGGCGACCTATGACCCTGCCATGGATACAGGAACGGTTGTCGCGAATGTGTCACTATTTGACAATAGCCTTCAGGATAAAACCATAGATACAATGAAAGCGCTTCAGAGCATGAACCTGTTGTCTGCACCGTACATCAAGATACTGGGCGAGAAAGAGGAGTACTGCGACATTTCTGTTCCTAAGGGACAGTTTGGTCTTTTC
>CAZPXJ010000403.1:0-1557 GCA_964590855.1 uncultured archaeon | reverse complement strand
CATATTTACTACTCACCAATACTGAAATTTCAGGATCACTCTTTAGCTTGAGTTATCTTCTCTTCTGTTACGATATACTTGAACTAAGATGAATGCTCTGATATTAGATGGAACCCCTGAAAAAACTCCCTTTAGTGAAAGGTCTCTTGAATCACTTCAAGCAATCTTCGAAAATCATTCAATATCCTACGAGAATGTAACTTTGAGAGAGAAGACAATCTCTCATTGTCGTGGGTGTTTTGGATGTTGGATAAAAACACCAGGTGAATGTGTCATTGATGACGATGCCCGTGATATTACCAGAAAAATGATTCAATCAGATTTGGTCGTGTTCTTCACACCAATTCATTTTGGAGGGTATTCACATCTCCTCAAGGCGCAGTTGGATCGTTCGATTGGTCTTGTTCTCCCAATGTTTGGTAAGTTTAATGGTGAAATCCATCATCAGAAGAGGTATGAAACCTATCCCTCCATTTTTAGCATAGGATTGCTTGAAGAAGAGAATCCAGAGAGTGCAGCTCTCTTCCATGAACATGTCTACAGAAATTCTTTGAATCTTCATAGTCCACATGTGACTTCAGTTACACTGTATCCTGATTTCGAGTATAGTAAAATTACATCGACTGCAAGTGATGCGCTCATTTCCATGGATGTGCTTGCATGACTGCTACCAATTTTCTCCTGTTGTCTGGGAGTCCACGTGGAAATGTGAGTACATCATACAATTTGCTGGATTACCTGCAGGTACATCTAAAGTGGCATGGCCATTCAACTAATCTAGCAGTGGCTCACAAGATATTGAGGGATGAAACTGAGTTCGATACATTCTGCACTCAACTCGATAATACCGATTACATCATCCTTGCAGCTCCTCTCTATGTGGATTCATTGCCTTCTCATGCGGTGGAAATTTTCGAGCGAATATCGAAGAGAAGAAATGGTGGCAGTACCACCTCCCAGCCAAAATTCTTAGCACTTGTGAATAATGGATTTCCCGAACAACATCAAAATAAATTGGCTCTGCAGATCTGTAAGCAATTTGCACAGGAAGCAAATCTGGAGTGGATTGGAGGTATACCGATTGGAGGTGGTGCCATCCTAGGAGGTGGTCCCTTGGATGATACAGGAGGTAGAGGAAGGAATGCAAGACAGGCATTAGAAACTCTAGCAATCGCACTCTCTGACGGCAAGCCTATTCCTGATGAGTGCATTGTGCGAATCAACAAGATGGCAATTCCAAAGCGTTTGTATCTCACGATGGCTCATATGGGCTGGAGAAAGTGGTCCGGAGAAAATAAGGTTCGTCACCAACTAAAGGACAAACCTTACCTTTCAACCTAGGGTGCAATGATACCAATAGACTCCAGCACTAAGAAGAAGATTGAAGTAATTAGCGAAAAGATGATGTATAGAATATATCGAAAATAAACTATCATTGTTTAGCTGTTTGAACTTTCACAGCACCTTCACTGTAGAGCCAACATCCTTCTTCAGAAAGACTTCCCACAAGCGTACGATTATTCTCTTGAGCTTTCTGGATTCCTCTTGATGTGGCAA
>CAZPXJ010000402.1:0-1563 GCA_964590855.1 uncultured archaeon | reverse complement strand
TGAAAACAGAGTTACTTTTGTTACATCATCTTCAGAGGTGTGCTTTTCAAAAAAATAAATTGGAACACCATCTCTAGAGATGATATATACTGCCCGAATCATTAAAGCAATTTTCATATCATTGCTTTTAAGTTTGGTGTGATTGGCAACATAATAATTTAAAAAACATAATATTTAGGTTATTTTCTCTGAATATTTCACATTATTACATTCTCAAATACATCATTCTTTTTTGTCAGTATCTTCTCCTTCCATAAATAAAGTTTTTTCAATACTTTTTTCCGTAGAATCTATCTTTTTTTGTTCTTTTTGGAGGATTTTCTTCTTCTTCCAGACATAAATTAACTTTCCTACTAATTCTGAGTCTATCTTAAATTTCCATCCTTTTTCCAAAAGATTGCCTATGTGATCTGTGTAAATTACATGTATCATTACATCTGAATCTACTAAATTACCTCTTGATAGAGGAATTTCAATGTTAAACTTTTTAACCTTCTGTGATTGAGGAGGAAACATTAGACCTTCTCTATCTATTTCTGGTTGAAGAATAACAGGTTTCAGACATTTTTCATCTATATCTCTTTTTAATGTCATTCTTTTTATTACTAAGAAAGTCATACTATCCCCAACATTTTGAAGGAGAACATTAATAGTTACTCCTGTTTCATCCTTCTTCTCTCTAATCTCATCGAATTCAATATATGGAATATTTATTTTTGATCCTTTAACCTTTGTTCGTTCTCTAGTATACCATAAATTGATCATTCCCAAAACTGATCCAAAAAGGGCAATAATAAAGCCTACCAATGCAACCCACTCTGCTAGAGCCATTTTATCTCACTCTTGTTATTTTTATGTTTATATTTTGATTCTATTCTGCATATAAATGTTGAAATGTCTTATAAACATTTTTTATCCTTCAATATTTCCAGTAATAAATAAACATAATAAAACACAAGGCTCTTTTCATTTAGAAAGGTTTTTGTTTTAGTAATACCATTTCTGCATCATGAAAATTGTTGTCAATTCATCACAAGAGAAAGAACTTCTCATAGTTTTACTTAGGCACTTAGCGGATATGGATGTAGATTTCTTCTTGGATTTTGAAGACCCTATGTCATTTAAACTTGAAGAAATATTCGAGGAATTATATGAATGTCATATTGAAGTTGATAAAAATGAAGACCCCCTTGGTCTAACTGATTATTAGTTGGATTCTACAAAACTGTTATATTTTGTAAGTTCCATTTATTCTCAATGTGGAAAGAGCAACCAATTTGCACGAATTGTTCAGAAGTACAAGAAGATTCCTTAAGATGTTCAAAATGTAACAATCTTATCCTTATACCTCCCATCAAAGGTCCTAAGTTAAATGAAATTACCCTAAACACAATGTGGTCTCTTTCCGAGTTTCTTCCTTCTTATACAAAACCTGTTTCTCTTTTTGAAGGAAATACTCCTGTAGTTAAAGTAAGAAATATTCCTCAATACAAAAATCTCTTTCTCAAATTGGAATTTAGGAATCCTACTGGTTCCTTTAGAGATAGGGCATTATCGCTTATA
>CAZPXJ010000401.1:0-1566 GCA_964590855.1 uncultured archaeon | reverse complement strand
GAGAGAAGCTAAAGACCCTGAAACTACTCCGGAGCGTAAAGCAGAATTGGAAGAGATGGTTTCAGAGCTTTATTATGAAGATACTCCAAGGATCACTGAAGAAGAGAGAAGGCAAAAAACTGCCGACCAGAAGAAGAAACTGAAAGATTCTATCGCTGCAAGGAAGATAAAGCTTAAGGAAAGGTGGATTCAAGCAAGGCAAGATTATTTTGATGAGAAGGAAAAGATTCTCTCAGAAGAAGATTTTGCTAAAGGTTTAACTGAATTAAATGAACAATATCAAGTTGAATTAGGTGCTCTTGAGAAAGAGATTATTGAACCTACTGTGACTCCACAGAAGGGCAAGAAGCAGCGTAAGAGCTATAAGTGGGGAATGAATCCAAATATAGATCAACTTGAATCTCAAACTCCTTCAGTTCTTACTCCTGAAGAAATTACTACAGATCAGGTTAAAAATATTAAGAAGCTTACTAAGGCTGAACTTGATGAAAAAAGTAGAGTAAAAGGTGTTCTGATTGATAATTTAACTTCTGAGAAACAACAACAAATCGTTAATTTTATCAGAAGTGAAATTGTTGATAAGTTATTTGCTGAGAAGAGAGTAGAAGCTGTTGACATTTATACAAGTATTAAAAGTGGATTTCAGACCAATCTTAAATTAGCAAAAGAAAATATTGACATTGATAGGGAAAATGGTGATGAAGAAAATCTTCGTAAGGATCAGTTAATGGTTAGAGAGATGACTTTAATTCTTGATAATTGGGACCTTATTTTAGCTATTGTTGAAGATCAACTTTCAAGAATTGATGGTGTTGTACGAGTAAAAGGAAAAAAAATTAAAGTTAAAGATGTTTATGGTAATGAGGTAGATAAAGAAGATTTAACAGAAGAAGCTTCTGAACAGAAGGATCAGAGAAATGAAAATGCCAATTGGTCTGATTTTAGTGTATTTACAATTAATTCTTCTGATAGACTTGCTCCTCAGATTAAACAGTTTCTTTCAGGAATTAGACAATATGAAATTGATACAGATGGAAATATGGTTGTGTCAATCAACTATCTTGGTCTTCCAAAGACTATGGATTATCAAACTACTTATAGTATTCTACAAAGACTTACTGTAATTCTAAAACCAAGTATGGAAGATATTATGCAGGTTCTTGAAGAAATTTATGCAGACCCTAATCAAAGAAAAATATATCCATTTTTAAAAGATTTTATTCCTAAAATAAAAAAAGCTCCGAAACAAGTTCAAAATCAGTTTGTAAGTGGAATGACCAATCATGATGTAGATATGAGATTTATCATGTACACTCAGGATGCAAAAACAGGAAAAACAAAACTTACTGAATATCAATCTAATGCGAACGCTATTGCTGAAGTTGTACAATATGAATGGTTTAATAACCTAATAGCATTTACTGCTACACGAAATCTTGAAGATACTTCAGAAGTAACTTTAGATGAAGAAACAAGAGATCGTATTTGGAATACATATAAAAAATGGATAGATAATGGCATTTTTCCTGAAAGTGAAACTCGTCAATGGTTACAAGAACTTGGTAT
>CAZPXJ010000400.1:0-1567 GCA_964590855.1 uncultured archaeon | reverse complement strand
TGACAGAAAAGCGAATATAATCATAAAAGTTATCCATCGTTTTTTTGCTCTGAAAGCAAATCGAACAGAATTCTTAATTAATCGCCACATTGCCATAAAATTCACCTATAATGAATATCCCGATTTACTAGAATATTCCTCACTTTTAAATACTGCTAAACTGTTCACAAGAGATTATTTAGGAATTCGTGGTCCAAAAATTGCAGTACCAACTCTTATCAGATTTGACCCCTCTTCAATAGCTATTTTGTAATCATTAGACATCCCCATGGAAAGAAAGGTTTCATCTTTGTCAATGGCTGGTAAGAACTTCTCTTTATAGATTTGAAAGGTCTTGGAGAAGAATTTTCTGAGTATATCTGGGGTCGTTTCATATTCAAGAGGAGCTATGGTCATCAACCCTTGGATATCAATTGAAGTATATTGTTTAGAAATTTCTAGAAAATTGAAAAGCTCTTCTTCATTCATTCCTTTAGGCTGTACATTTCCGCTGAAGTCTACTTGAAGAAATACAGGAAACAGCTGATTACGTTTCTCTGAATATTTATTGAGCAAAGATAGAATTTTCTCAGATTTAACACTCTGAATTAAATCGCATTTTTCAATTGCGAATTTCGTTTTATTTGATTGTAATTGTCCAACAACATGGATAGATGTAGAAGGTGAATAATCTTTGATTTCAGCTATTTTGGATTTGAGTTCTGTACTAATAACTTCCCCTAGAATCTTTAAGCCATCATCGAGAACAGGTTTGATTCGCTCTATCCCAATCCTTTTACAAACACCAACTACAGTAACATCGGTAATATCTCGTCCTGAAAGTGAAGCACTTTTTTCTACTCTTCGAAGAACTTCTTGATAGTTAGATTTGACATCAATCTCAAGGAAATTATCAGACATTGTTTAGATAATAAAAACACTTTAAAAAAAGGATTGCTATAGAGAGATGCTCTCTTTATCGAACAATACTCTACCTTCCATTCCTCCATGTACCAAGATAGTATTTCCCGATATATGACCGGCAGAATGGTCAGATAACAAATATACAACAATACTAGCTACATCTTCAGGTTCAGCAATTTTTCTTAAAGGGATGGTTTGAAGTACTTTCTTAACCACCTCTTTATCTTCTAGAGACTTCTCTGCCATTTCTGTTTTAACCCATCCAGGAGCAACAGTATTAACCCGTCCAAAAGGAGCAAAATTGATGATCTCATTCTTCCAAGTATTAGTTAATCCATATTGTAGTGCTGCTTTAGTAGCTGAATAATCAGCATGGCCTGCTTCACCAAATAAACCTGCTGTGGAACCTATTAAAACAAGGGACGCAGTATTATCAGGATATCGCTTAAGATTTTTGAAGAACTCCTTAACACACAAAAAAACACCAGTAAGATTTACATCTAGTATGTTCTGCCACTGTTCAAGTTCTATTTCAGATGTGAGTCTTGGTGTTGATGACCAAATACCTGCATTTGCAACCAATCCATCAATCCTACCAAAGTGGTTATTCGCTTTAGAAAAAACATCCATAACATCACCTTCATTTCTCAAATCCCCTTTGAGT
>CAZPXJ010000399.1:0-1567 GCA_964590855.1 uncultured archaeon | reverse complement strand
ATAATCTCATCATTCAACTTGGACAATCAATTCACCTGCCTGTACGCTTCATTCCTGATTCCAAATCAACTCAAGATTCTGGACTAATCATCAGAACTGCTGAATCTAATGATATGAACTCGTTAATGAGGTTGTTAGAAGAATCCAATGAGAAACTCTTAGTCTCTCATGCTAGAAGTGAAGAGTTATGGAAAATCCAAGAGCGTCTTAAATGTACTATTGCATTAGGAGGGGCTAGTGCGCGATTTGAAACATATGTCATAGAAAAAAGAGGAATCATTGACGGATATATTCGGATAGCATACGTCGATGAACGTATCGAGCCGAGTGCAAATGAACGGCTCATTGTTATGGAGTCAAGCATTAGGTCCTACGAGTCTGTGATGTGGCTACTATCTCATCTCAAGAATATGGCAGAAGAAGCGAGTCCAAAGATAGTAGAACTACCTGGTGATGCCACATCAGCTCTGGGCACTCTGGCTCTTGATTATGGTGGCAGAAATGTCCCATTTTGGAAGTTTCAGATTAGAATTCCTAATCTCCTAAGGCTCTTGAATAAAATTCGTCCAGTACTGGAGAAGCGACTGATTGGAACGATGTTTGAGAATATAACAAAAGAGTTCTTCATCAATACATATCGAAATTGTTATAGACTGAATTTTATTGATGGCGTCTTGGATACAATTGAAGACATAGGGATGCAGCTACCAAACACTTACACGGACTTGAGAACTCCGCCAGAGACTTTCATACGTTTGATGTTTGGAGAGTACTCCATTGCTGAGCTTATGAAGCATAACTCCGATTTCATTGTGGGTAGAGGCCACAGGTCACTTATCGAGATATTGTTTCCCAAGAAAGAGAGTTATATCTACTACTATTATTGCTAAGAATAGAAAGAAAAATCCACCATCGGTTTCTTGATTTCATTCGAAAGGGCGACCACTCAGGACCTAAAATCTCGCGTCCCATGACGATTTTTATTTATTAGAATCATGTGCTCAATATCCCTAAACTTTAGCTTTTCTTAAATATGCGATTAATTTATTACTTTCATCTTATATTTCATATTTACCTGAGGGAGATGTCAAGCGGGTTCATATCTGTACGATGTGTGATGAGCTATGAATGTTAAGAAGATTGGTGTAGAGAATGAAAGTGAGCTACGTGCTTTAATACTGAAAAATCCCAATTCCATTGAGCAAGGAATGTCTTTTGTTACTGGTGAAGTCTTTGCTCATGGGATGCGACGAATTGATCTTGTTGGTACAGATAAAAACAAGTCTCTTGTTCTAATTGAACTGAAGGATGAAGAAGCTGATGAAGGGGCAATATGGCAAATTGTAGATTATGCTGATTATGCTTGCAGGCATTTTAGAGCTCTATTTGAGCAGCATCCATCATTGAAGTCTGATGAATTTAATCCCTATGAGGACATGCGGCTTGTAGTTATTGCTTCAGATTTTGATGAAACTTTCAGACGTGTTTCTCCTCACATAATTTGGGAGATTGAAGCATTCAAATATCAAGCAATCCAACTTGAAAAAGACCAAAAGGATATAGTATG
>CAZPXJ010000398.1:0-1573 GCA_964590855.1 uncultured archaeon | reverse complement strand
CGCAGGTGGAGCATGGGATAATGCAAAGAAATTCATAGAGGATGGTAATCTTGGCGGAAAGGGTACAGAAACCCACAAAGCAGCTATTACTGGTGACACTGTTGGTGATCCTTTCAAAGACACAGCAGGTCCAAGTATCAACACCCTCTTAGTTGTTATGTCCTTAACCGCTTCAATCTTCATGGGTCTTCTTGGTAATATTAACTTAGGAGAAGGATTACTTCCTGACTCATGGTTTGGTATAGTTGGTGGAGTTACTACAGGTTTTTCTGGTATTCTCAATCAAGACATCTGGATAGTCATTGTTGTACTAGTTAGTGCAGCAGCTCTAGGTATCTGTATTTGGTTAGTTATCAAATTATTGAGATCCAAAAAAGTTATTCAAAAAATCTTAAAGAAAAAAGAGTAATTTTACTCTCTTCTTATTTTCTTTTTTTTTCATCCATTTCGAACTATTTGGACTAATGATTTCTTCCAGTGAGACTTATCTTGCTTTTTATTCACGTAAAATTTATTATTGTTCAAGAAAAGGTTGTTTGATCAATTTGAGTAACTCAGATATACCTAAAGATAAACTTGAAATTTCTAATATCCTTCATGATGCTTTTGGTTGGGCTTTAACCAAAGATAGAGCTCGTTTTGAGGAGATATTCTCAAAAGATGATGACTTTTTTTCATATTTTCCAGACTCCAAGAGTACTGCAATAGGTTGGAATCAATTTGAGAAATTCTTAGATAGCTGGATGGATCCAAGAAATATAGCTAAAGGGTTTGATATTAGAAATCTGAGAATAACAATTTCACAGAGTAAGAAAGTAGCTTGGTTTTCTGCAACAGTAGATGATGAAGGAGAATTTGATGGCGAACCTTGGGGATCTAAAAACATTAGATGGACAGGAGTTCTAGAGAAAAGAGATGGAAATTGGAAAATCTGTCAACAACATCTGTCAGAAGCTAACGATAGGAACACTGATTAGAAGTGAGATAATTCCAGCTTAACTTGTGTTATCTTACTTTAAGTAATCATCAGACTAATATAATCTTATGAATTGTCTATTCCCACAACTCTTACATCCTTTTGTTGAACAATCTGTGCAAGTAAAAGCTCCGCATTTTGAGCATTTTAAACTTGCCTTATTACTGCAAGTATGACAGTTCTTGATTTTCAACCTAGTTTTTAGTTTGAGATACCCAAATATGGCAGCAACCATTATGCCAAGAACTCCTACAACCTCTACTATAGTAATTAATACTCTGGTAGCATCAGAAATCCCTGTGCTGATTGGACCAGGTCCTTCTTCTAAAAGATAGCTAATTGCATTTGTCATGGCTGGTTTAGTTTCTTCGTTAGAAAAACCACTATCAGTCCATTGAATATCTCCATCTTGATCTATGATATAGAATGTAGGAACATTACCTGTTCCATAGGCACCATTCACTTGTCCTCCTTGATCCAAACTTACTATCCAATCCATGCTTTCTTCCTGACGAAAGTCTGATACAACAGCTTGTGATTCAGAACCATCCACATCAACAGAAATTATTCTGACTTGACTTTGAGAATATTGAGAAT
>CAZPXJ010000397.1:0-1583 GCA_964590855.1 uncultured archaeon | reverse complement strand
ATAAACTATCATGGATTAGCATACAACAGATTCTCTCAATAGAAGATGATAATGAGTTGAAAATATTCATTGATGGACTAGCGGGAAAAATTGTTCAACAAGATGTATTATTCTTAGAAGAAAGTCAAGAAATTGGAAAAGGATACACCGCAATAGAAGAATCAGATATATTTGAGGAAGATGATGACTATATTGAAAATGAAGTTGCAACCGAAAATGAAAGCATCGCATTCTTTTATGATTCGTACGAAAATATTCACGACTTAGCTAGAAAGATAGAATCCCGTTTCAGAAAATATCAAAATATCAAAACAATACAAATACCACAAATTGTGACCAAGAAACCCCCGCGAGATATGGCTAGGATATTCACACGCTTAAATCGAGGTGGGAAGAAACTAACCACAACAGATGTGTTTCTATCAGTGTTATCTTCAGCGTTACCCAAGTGGGTCAAGAATGATTTTGGTCCTTTTTGTGATGAAATTACACAACAAAGTGGTATCACTCTAGATCCCAGTCACTATGTAAGAACATTAACTGCTTATGCGTTAAAGACAGTTGATACACAGAAACTGATTGGAGAAAAGAGTGACCAATTACTAACTCCAACTAAAATTCGAAATTCTTGGAATGAAATAAAACCTGCAATTGTTGATGTATTACATGGACTATGGGACAGAGGAATACAATCCGAGAAGGTTATTCCATCAAAGTCCACTATAATCCCACTATTTTTAATGAAATCTATTCATCACTCTACATTTGATATGGATAAGGCATTAAACTGGTTCATGGCTGCTAATTTCAATGGCTATAGATCCGACTCTCTGCTTAATTATGATGTAAATATAATTCACGAATCAAATGATTTTCTTTCTGCTCGAAATAAACTACTAAGTGAAGATGAAATTGGATTCAAATGGCAGTTCGATAAAGAAGAATTTGATAGAAAAAGGAAAAGTAGTATTAGAGTGTACAAAATGATTTTGTATCTTCTATTATACAATCGTGGAGCAAAAGATTGGTTTACTGGAGGAAGAATAGGATACCAGAGTACCAATAATGATTGGAGTCGAGGTTACAAACCCCATTGGCACCATATCTTTCCAAAAGCAAGAATTCAAAGCAAATCTAAAATTGGTCTGGTTGATTCATTTGCTAATCTTACGGTGATAAATGAACGAACAAATATCAGTATTCGAGATAGCCGTCCGATTGATTACCTGCAGGAAATCTCCACAAAACAGTTGAAATGTCATATGATTCCTTTGGATGAAGATTTATGGGAAATACGTAGATTTCACTCCTTTACTAGTGCACGTGCTGATTTGATTACAAGAGAAATTAATAGATACATTAAGAAATTAGGATGATAGGGAGAAAAGAAGTGGTGTCCCCGCCGGGACTTGAACCTGGGTCGCTAAATCAAGTGACCTCTTCTATCGATTCTCATTCTTCAGTTGTCAGATTTCATTTTCTGAACGAATCGGATATATGTTTCAAAGAATTCCTTCCTATAGGGATCAATATCCAAAGCCCGTGAATATGCCTTTTCAGCTTCTGAATATCGACCAGCTAAT
>CAZPXJ010000396.1:0-1594 GCA_964590855.1 uncultured archaeon | reverse complement strand
GACGATTTTCTCTTCCGTGTTATCCTCGATAAATCATCGATGATAGCTCACTACATTGCTGATGGGAAACTGGACACTGATATACTCCTAAAGCGTGAGAAATTAGGTATCAAACACGCAGTGCAGGCAGTACGGAATGTCTCTTTGAATGATATTCATACGCTACGTGATTATTTCCATACGATATGCGAGAATATAATTTTACAAGCGCGCTATGATGACTGGCTATATCTGTGCGGCAACTTCCATGTGCTGAATGTGATAAAATCATACTGCGCAAGCAAACAGGCGTTTGCTGCACTTGATAATAAAAAACGGAAAATGCGTAAGCCACAGGTACCTAAAGGCACTGTGTTTGAGATGTTGGCGCGCCACTATGCTGCGATGGAAAAAAGAAGAGCCAAGGTCAAATATTGTGAGGATAATGACAATATCAAGATCAAGTTCAATCTTGATCTTGCAAATGAAGCAGGAATTGTCCGTTACCATGGGTCATTGGTAAATTGCCTTTTTCTTGAAGTACGAGAAAGATTAGATACTCTGACCGGTGATGAAGAGCCCCAACGGAAGTCGATGACAATGCCCATGCTCGAAGCAACCTACGTGTCATACAGCTACAACGGGGGCTACATATATGTGGTCAAGCACCTGGCCGCAGATGACGGAGTTCCGGATGATCTGTTCGTCGAATTTGAGAACCTACCAGAAGATGATCCACTCATAAGGAACATGCAGATGTACAAGATCTATGTGGAGGGTAATGACTAGTATTTTAACTTGACATAATATTGTATTCACATATAGTAACTAAGTAAGATAATTGAGGAATAATGGATATTGAAAAATTGGTAAATTACTATATTGATTGTATTGAAATCGAGTCACAGGAAGATTTATCATATCCATCATTTAAACAAAATAGGGACTTCATTATTTTTGATGGAAATAAAGAATGGTCCAATGATACTGAAGAAACTAAGACTTATCAATTTCCCTTTAATTTCAGCAGAAGATTTGCACTGCAAAGAGCAACCACTTCACTTTATTATGGTTGGCCATTATACATACGACCTAACGTCACACGTGATGGTGATTCCTATCTATGGATAGAACCAATATTTATTTTGAGGATTAATTTTGAAAAGAATGGGACAACATATGATCTTGCACTTTTGAAAGAATGGCCACAAATGAATCAAAAGGTTCTGAAAGAATTACACACCACAAGAGAAGAGTTTATTCAAATCATTGAGAGTATTGGTATTCTGGATTGTGAGTATTTAGAAGAACAAGGTTTAATGCCATTCTGGAATAAATTTGCTGAGTTATTTCCTGATATTAAAATGTTAGATACATTTGATTATAATTTATCAACAAATAATATTAGCAGCTATAATGAGAAAGGTTTTACAAATCATGCGATTATTATGAGTGCAAGTGCACCTCGTTATAGTAGAGGTCTTTTACGTGAATTAAAAAAAATGAAAAAGATGGATTCAAGTGTAGAAAACACAGCTCTCGCCGGCTTATTATTAGGGCAAAACACCAAACTCAATGACATAGATGAAGACATTATTCAAATTACTGCTCTAAA
>CAZPXJ010000395.1:0-1606 GCA_964590855.1 uncultured archaeon | reverse complement strand
AATATCCAAGATAGAGGGATTATCCAATGGTGGGAGCATCTTGAATGCATTTCTGGTGAACTCCAACAAATTCACTCGCAAGCTATCACGAATTCCCTCGTATGACATTTTTGTACTCCTCTCTTTAGCGGATGCTATTCTTAGTTATTAATTCTTCAGAGTGAAAATACTTCTAATAACCTGTCAATACATTTACAAGATTCAACCCCAGTAATTACGGAGAAATTCTTGTGTTTCTTCGTTCTTTTCTCGTTCTTTCTCATTGTTCCTCTTAATATCAGGTGTATTGCTACCGGTCAATACTTGGCAACCACGACTCATCAACTTCACAAAGACATCATCATCCTCGGAAATAGGATTCCCCGATAGGTCAAGGAACTGCAAATGAAGGGACAGCATGCTTTTTGGTAGTTCTTCAATATCATTTCCAGCAAGATTTAGTGATTCCAAAGCTTGCATGTTTCCAATGTTTTCCGGAAGCGCAGTTATAGAATTATTCGCCATGTCCAGTTTTTTTAGTGAGTGAATCTCCAGAGCCTGCGATGGGAAAGACTGAAACTAATTATTTGACAGGTAAAGCGATTTCAGGGAAGATAGCTCCGAAATCGCTGAGGGAAGTTGCTCGAGTTTATTGTAGCTCGCATCCAAGAAGTTCAATTTTATTAGTTTCCCTATCTCGGGTGGAAGTACGTTGATATGATTGCTATTGACCTCTAGATGCATTAGATCTTTAATATCCTTGATGTTCGCTGGCAGTGCTGTCAACTTGTTATTCCATATCTCAATATGCTTCACTGAGAATAATCCATCAAAGCATTTGGTTACATCCACAAGCTGATTGAAATTCAAATATAATTCAGTAAGTACATGTAGGTTTCTTAGTCCAGGTGGAAGTATTTCGATATCTTTGTAATTAACCGCAAGGGCATCCACGAGAAAATTTAGTGGTTTGAACCCAAAGTTGCCTCCGTCACATCGCTGTAAAACCGGGAGCGGTTCGCCTATCAGCTGTTCAAGTTCCTTTAACGCATCAACCTCAAAGTCTACTAGCTCAACGCCGTTATATTCTGGGAATGACATATGTTTTGTTATCTTGTTACAAACAAAAACAAATCTGATTGGTATAGATCAAAATCCGATTCTATTGCTATAAATTCGTTTGAGGATTACAATCAGGTATTGGGATCTGAATATCATATTCGACCAGTTTACTCTCATGTTCTACACTTTATGAATTCGAAGAATTCAACAAATTCTTGTACATAATCACCGATTATCACAATATGGTGATTAGCAAGAGAATCTTCCAGGAAATAATCTACAGGTTCATCCATCGCAACTCTGATTTGCGTTCTACAACCTTTTTCATTCACTAAATTATCAATGATCGTTCCACTAGAAATCCAGTAGTCACTCAAATCATCCCCAAATATTTTGACAATTGTAATTTCTTTCAGCGGTAACTTGCCTCGAATACCGACACTCATGCCAGTTTCAAAGTGATTTGTTATCTCATATTTCTCTGTAATGCTGGTAGGTACTGTGCAGTGTGCGAAGACAGCTGTGTTAAGTTCTTGGTCAACATTTGCAACGTTCGCCATGAATG
>CAZPXJ010000394.1:0-1606 GCA_964590855.1 uncultured archaeon | reverse complement strand
AACCTAATGCGAATAAACACAGGATTCCACAAAGTGAGTTTGTTAATCTCACTAATACAGGTATCTTTGCTCCAGTTAAAATGGCTGAGTCCGAAATTTCTCCAGGACATGATGAAACAAATGGTAAACCAATTGGTACAATTACACAGTTTGCAGTAGAAGGGAACCGACTAATAGCTCTATCTGCACTTTGGAAAAAAGAACGTCCAGAGGATATAAATCTGTTAAAAGATATGTATCTAAATGGAAAACCTCCACAAGTTTCTTGGGAGGTATCTTATGAAAAAGAACAAGAAGAGGAAGATGGTGTTACGGCACTGCTCGGTACAACCCTTACTGGACTTGCAGTTGTATCAAATCCAGCTTACGCTGGTAGGACTACTTTTGTTGCAATGTCCTCGAAAGATAATAACGAAGAAGAGGAGGCTGATTCCGTGGACGAATTAGAAAAAGCTAAAACTCGTATTGCAGAAATGGAGATCGAAATTACAACCTTAAAGGAGCAGTTGAAAGCTAAAGAGGATTATGAAGATTTGAAAGCGGAGCTGGAGGAACTTCATGAATTCAAAGCTGAAATTGAACGTCTAGAGCAAGAGATAGAATTACTTGCAGAAATAAAAGACAAATTCGATGAGGCTGGTGTTGAAAAAGAAGATGCCTATTTTAGTGAGAATAAGAAACTGCTTTTAGGTCTCGATGCAAATGCGTTAGACTTTATGATACAGGAAATGGTGTCTTTTGCTGCAAAGCAATCACAGGCATCTGTAGAAGATGGTAATCCTAATCCAAAAATTCCTGACATTAAAGGTAAGAAACCTGTTACAATGACTCCTAAGGAGTTGGCAGACGGTTTACGTGATGTTGATGAAAATAAACGTAAGCAAAAATAATTTTATAGTAGGAGATAATTAAATCATGGAAATTAATCACTACGGCGATACCCTTTTGGGGCTTGTTGCTCAAGAAAACATCGTTGAAGGTCGTATGATTTTGCTGACTACAAATGTTCACTCTCGGAACTTTGGTAGTCAATCTGACCTTCCAGGAGCTAAACTTCCTGACGATGCTACTGAGTCTACAAGAGCTAAGTTTTGTGTAGCGTTTGAGCAAGACAACCGTTCCCTGCCAATCTATCAACCACACCCCGCCTATTCTTGGGCTTTACGGTATGGATTCGATCAAGATGCTAATGCCCCATTTGAGGCTGAAGTTTATCTTACACATCCTGGGGTTCAAGAGGGTCAAACAATTCCATCCGGTCAGGGTGCAGTAGGAATTGGTGATGAAAGTATTCTCACTGTTCCTTCTGGTGCATATGTCTATAGTGCTGAGATAGAAATTCCTGGCACTTATCTAGACGTTTGTAATACTGATGAAGACGGTGCTGATGAGGCTGGAAAACTAAAAGCGGGAACAACACATCCTGTTGCTGAGGTTGTTAGATATAATTCTACAACTGACCGCCTGACCTTCAGAATCTTTGAATAGGAGGTATAAGAGAAATGAATGAGAATGAACTTAATACTGCTGTAGCTGAACTATTTAAAGCTGGTGATAGGAATGCTCTAGCAGAAATGATCGTAGAGTATATTCAACCAAATCATAT
>CAZPXJ010000393.1:0-1612 GCA_964590855.1 uncultured archaeon | reverse complement strand
GAAAGATATAGAAGATGGTGATCGTCTATCCGCTGCAAGTGGCGGGCGACAAATAGATTTCCGGCAACACGTACCTTTGGGGCAAACAGGGCTAATGGTAAGTAGACTGGGTATCGCCTCGGGCTTTGGTGTGCCAGCTGCTTCCATCGAGAAAGCCTTCCATGAACATAACCTGAACTATTTCTTCATGAGCTTCGGCAGGCGCAGCCAGATAAAGATCGCCATATCGCCCGCGATGAGCTTGGCTTGTCTGTCGACCTGTTCCATATGCGTTATAACATGGTGCACCGGGGTGCTGAGGAAGATATCTTTCCCCACTTGTCTCAAGAAAACGGCCCGGGCATCGTCGTCTTCACCGCAACATGCTGGCGAAAACCGCTCCAGGTCAGGAACATGCCCGCCGGTGAGGAGCCACTTACAGCCGCAGACTGCTATCGCTTTGTTCTCTCTAATCCTCATGTGGACATCTGTATCACGGGACCATCAAGTGCCCGTCAGATGGAGGAGAACTTCGCTGTGCTGGCAGGCGGACCATTATCCGATAAAGAAATGGCCCGTGTAAGAAACATTGGTGATCATATCCATCGAAAGTAAAGGATAAAAACAGGAAAACATCATTATCTTTAAAACACAATGACTATCGCGATAGCTATCGGGACTAACTAATTAAGAGAAATAAAATTGATTTGGCCTAATATTCTATTAAAAAAGAATGAAAGTTCACAATTTTATAATCAGTTATTCTAACAAACTTTACATTTTACTGTCAGCATTTGCAGTATTCATGGGAGGTTCAATTTATATTTTTTTGCGTTCATCTGAACCGGTTTTCTTTAATTGGATTAAATCTGCCGGTTTAAATAATTGGGTTACAACTTTAAGGCATAATTCATTTTATATAAGAGATTCTTTTCCGGACTGGGTCGTCTATTCGTTACCCGATGGATTATGGGCATTCGCATACTCTTTATTAATCACCAGTATTTGGAGGAAGAGTAGCTCATGGATGAAATATTTCTGGTTAGCTACTATTCCTGTTTTAGTATTAGGTTTTGAATTTCTCCTGTATTACGGACTTATTCAAGGAACATTCTGTATAAAGGATATTGCCTTCGAATTAGGAGGGATCATTATTGGTTTTTTTTCTGAAATAAAAATAAATAATCTGAAAAATTATGAAAAAAAGTTTTACTAGAAGGTTACTGTTACAATCTATAGTTTCAATGTTGATTGTATCTGTTTTTATATTATTTGGGTGTGACGGTGGGGCCGATCGCGAAGATCTAAACTTATATTACAGTGTTGATGATTTAACTTATACAACCGAATTTAATTTTGACGACGGATGGATAAGTATTACGGGATGTCAAGATCCAATGGGTAATAATTATGGGCCAACTGTAATAAAAATGCTTCGGATTGAAACCAAAGAGTGGTTTATTGAAGAAGTAGACTTTTATGCTGGTTATCGACATGGAAAATCTAAAACTACGAATACCGGAACCGGTGAAGTGGAATACAATTGTTACAATATGGGCGTAAGAATTCCCTGCAATAAATCGACAAATACAAGTCTTGATAATTTATCTGCATATCAAATTCTAAGTGATAA
>CAZPXJ010000392.1:0-1614 GCA_964590855.1 uncultured archaeon | reverse complement strand
TTGCTCAAACCTACGGTGAAGATGAAATAGATTCTATTCTTATAGGCACACAATCTGAACTCGATAATTTACTACCCCATCTATCTTTTATTGGAGATGATGACAATCCCCTGCTTGCTGATTATTTCATTGCTATACTCTTCTTAGCTCTATTCAAGGAATTAACCAAAAAAGGTGCAACACCTCGAGAAGTAGGTAAAATTCTGCACGAATATAGAGATTATGCTTCATCACAGACTTCCAAACTTACTAACTTCATTCTTTCAAAGATGCTTTTCAGTAGGTTAGTTCAGAAGAAAAATAAGAAAATAGTTGCTACTTTAAACGAAGCAAATTATCCTGATAACTTTATAGCAGAATTCGTTGAAGGAGATGGTAAAGACTTTAACTGGGGTTGGAATTTTCATGCATGTCCAGCAGAGAAATTTTATAAAAAACATGGTGGAGAAGAACTGCTCCCCTATCTTTGTGCAGCTGATTTTGCTATGTATAACAAAATACCAAACTTAGAATTTAAGAGATCTCAAACTATAGCCCATGGTGCAGCTTATTGCGACTTAAGATACAAAAAAGGAGGCTCTACAGTTAAAGGATGGCCACCTGAAACTTTGGAAGAATGGAAAGAAACTTAGAAATTTTGAGTAGCAAAAAAAAGAAAAGAAAAAAACTTATTCTTTCTTCCTTCTAAACATAAGAATGGGTATTGCAATGAGGGTGCTACTTAATACAACAAATAATGGTATTGAAAATTCTGGGACAACGATTAGTGGAGTAAGACCTTGATAACTTGTTGTATTGTAATAGAAGTATGTGTCTAATGAAGCATTGTATTCCATCCAATGTAAAATAATTCCTGTGTTTTTCTCATAATGTAATGTTCTGTCACCTATGTAGAATGTGTTTCCAAGAATGCCTATGTTAACTACTACCTCATCATGATATACTTCAATTGTCTCAAAATACTCTGTTTCGCTGATATAATACTCTGAGTATCCTACTACCGTTCCGTTATATTGGCCATATAGTATTTCTTGTCCTGTTGTTGATTGTGGTGATATAGCAAAAGGAGTATACTGCATCAACTCTGCATAAGCAGCTGATCCAAATAAGAAAGCAAAAACGCTCATAGATACAATGTCATAGAAGCTCTCTCCTGGGTCTATATCTTCATAAACGTAAGTGGTCCCATTATAAATCACTTTTAGGTCATCTTCTGTTATATTCAAATCTACAGAAGTATCAATAAACACAGTGACGTTATATTCTAAATTTTCATAATAATAGGATGATAGTCCAATTGTTGTTCTGTTGTCTTTGAGAATTAGCTTTGTTAGATATTCTTTGGTAACATTGTTATTTGTATCATAAGGTGGAGAGTGAGTTACGGCCCATGTTAAATCTATTGCATCTAAATCAAAGAATGGATCATGCCACACTCTGTCTACAATGAAACTATATGATACATACTCATTTTGTTCAAATGCTTCACCTGACACAACTATTCCTTCTGTTAGTTCAAGTAGATTTGGTGCTACTTCACTTCTTACGGTTAATGATGAAATAAGGAAGATTACAAAGATACACGTTATTATTTTCTTGTAATGTTTCATTTGC
>CAZPXJ010000391.1:1272-1629 GCA_964590855.1 uncultured archaeon | reverse complement strand
CCTTGTTTGTTTTGTCTCTTTCTACTTTTACCGCTACAAGTACTTCATCTGTATTGCGTAAAATCGTATATTTTTCTTCTGAAAGAAATAATTCTCGTTTTTCTTCAAAACCCCATACTTCATTGATATGAATTAGATCATTGCTAACATCCCAATTATCTGTGGAATAAACAATTTCATGATTTCCTTCAATAACGACTGTTGCGTTTATATCTTTAACTGGTTTTAAATTGGTATTTATCGCGTTTAAAATTCGTTCCATATTATCCATTCACATTCTTGATATATTATTAAAATAAAAAAAAATTATTCTTTTTTTTTAAACTTCTACTTTAATTCCCGCATTAAATCTTTCCG
>CAZPXJ010000391.1:0-1262 GCA_964590855.1 uncultured archaeon | reverse complement strand
TATATCTATCTTTATTTAAGAGATCAATATAACTGCAAAGAATCCCCTCAGGGAATTCAATGCAGGGATATCCATCAATAATTTTTATCCTATTCATCGATAATCCTCCAACCAGTTAGAAACATCTATGAATTATTCCTGGACCCATCTCTTTATATTCTCTCCTTGTGATCCACATGCGTGAAAATGTTTTAAGCGAGGAAAGAATTGAACCACCAATCCATACTGAATACATTCTCTCTGGAGGAGAGAGTATTCGAACATCAACTGAATCGGGTATTAATTCCTTGATCTCTTTGGTCAATCTCTCTTTAATTCCAGGAAACATTGTTGATCCACCTGACAAAACAATATTACTAAATAAATCTCGTCTTAAATCAACATCACACGCATTTATAGCATTGACAAGAACATCATCCAAAGGTTCTAGCTCTTTTCCTAAAACGGAAGGATTGAAAAAACATTCAGGAGCTAAAAATCTTTCAATCCCAACATTTATCACTTCTCCATCAGGTAGCATGTAACTTTTTTCCATTCCAGATATTTTCTTGGATAACATCATTTCTTTTTCTGGATCCATCGCAACATAACATAATTTTTCTTTTACGTCTCTCACTATCTCTTTCTCTGCTGAAGAAGTAAAAGTATATCCTTTTTGCCGAAGCAATCTCTGCAGGTATTGGGTAACATCTCTTCCTGCAAGATCAATTCGTTCAATTGCATGAGATAGTGCAAATCCTTCAAATATTGGGACAATATGAGACACCCCATCACCAATATCTAAAACGCATCCTGTTATTCTCCCAGAAGCATAAAGAGATAAGATTGCTTGAGTTGCTACATACAGTGCGGGAACATTAAATGTTTCAAACATAATTTCCGCTATTTTTTCCCTATTTAATCTTGGATTTAATGGTGCCTCAGTTAAGAGTACCGGATGTTCTGAAGGGTCCACTCTTAAATCACTATAAAATGTATAATGCCATATTCTCTCCATTAAAGTCCAATCGTCGATTATACCATGTTCAATTGGGAAACGCAATTTCATAAGACCTTTTAATTCCATTGCTTCTTCTCCAATGTACCATTCTCTTGAATACTCCTTTACTTCCGGCATGATGTGTCCGTATTTTGGTTGTCCTACTACAGTTGGAAATACTGAACGAGGTTGATCCTCTCCAGCATAGCCATTTTTTGAGATTCCCGTACCATTATCCAAAACTAATGTCTTTCTACCAATAAAATCTTCATTGACTGACATA
>CAZPXJ010000390.1:0-1633 GCA_964590855.1 uncultured archaeon | reverse complement strand
ATGACAAAATTGCTGGTATGGTTGATATTCCAGCTAATCACGTGTATAAAATGGATATTTATGCGCAAAAGGAGGATTTGGTTAAACAAATCGTTAAAATTGTCAACGATCAGTGGGAAGAAGGAATAATAGCTCATCTTGATGTAAAAAAAATTGAGAAGAAGTTTAACATCAACTCGGATGATGTAATTAATGCTTGGAATCAATTCCTATCTTGAATTTATATAGAGAAATAGTTATTCATATTCAATTGTACTTGGCGGTTTATTAGAAATATCGTATACAACTCGATTAAATCCCTTGACTTCATTTATAATCCGAGTTCCGATTTTTTCTAATAAATTCCAATCTAATTTGGCAAAACTCGCAGTCATGACATCTTTTGATTCTACTGCCCGAATCGCACAGATATATTCATATGTCCGAAAGTCTCCCATGACTCCTACAGTTTTTACTGGCAATAACACGCAAAAGACTTGCCACAAATCATTATAGATGCCGGCATTTCTTACCTCTTCTAATAGGATGAGATCTGCTTCTCTTAGAATATCTAGTTTTTCTTTATCTATGGCTCCCACACATCTTACTGCCAAGCCAGGACCTGGAAAAGGATGCCGATTGATTAATTCTGATTCTAATCCTAGTTGTTTACCAATCTTTCGCACTTCATCTTTATAAAGATCTTTTAAGGGTTCGATAATTTTCAATTTCATCGCTTCTGGTAATGTAAGATTATGATGAGATTTAATTTTTGCGGCATTTTTACTCGTAACAGCAGTTTCTACTCTATCTGGATAAATAGTTCCTTGAGCAAGAAATTTTATTGATGGATGTTCAGTTTCTAACTCAATAGTTTTTTTTTCAAAAACTTCTATAAAAGTATGTCCGATAATCTTTCGCTTTTCTTCTGGATTATCGACATTTTTGAGACGTTTCAAAAACAAATTTTTAGCATCGATATAGTGAAAGTTTTTAAATTTTAAATTTTCTTTGAATTGTTTCTGGACTTCAATTTCTTCATTTTTTCGTAAAACACCATTATTAACAAAGACACAGTGCAATCTATCATCTATAGCTTTATGAAGTAAAACAGCACATACAGATGAATCAACACCCCCACTTAACCCAAGTACGACTCTATTTGTTAGTCCTACTTCTTTCTTTATGGATTCAATAGCGATTTCAATCCAATTTTCTAATTTCCATTCGTTTTTCGCGCCTGTGATGTTGTATATAAAATTTTTAAGAATCTTCGTACCTTTTGTAGTGTGAACAACTTCAGGATGAAATTGAACACCATAAATGTGCAGTTTTTCATCTCCAAATGCAGCTATAGGACAAGTACTAGTTTTTGCAAGAATCTTAAATCCCTCAGGCATCTGTGAAATTTGATCGCCATGAGACATCCAAACAATTTCTTCTTTATCAAGGGAGAAAAATAGTGAATTATTATCTAAAATTTCTAACTTAGTCTTTCCATACTCTTTTTTTTCATTCGGTCGAATTTTTCCTCCTAATTGATGAATTATCAAGTGCAAACCATAGCAAATACCCAAAATTGGAATACTTTTGGTCTCAACATATTCATAAAAACCATCTACGAGTTTTGGACTGTTTTCTTCATAAACACTAC
>CAZPXJ010000389.1:0-1645 GCA_964590855.1 uncultured archaeon | reverse complement strand
GGAAACTAACCTAATTAAACCACTTTCAGATGAAGATTTAATGATTATGATTGGTGGTTCGTCCTCAACTCGAGACGCCACTTCCTCTGCTAGCCCATCTAATTTTGTAGTTGTAAATCAAGATCGTGAACCGCTCTTTTTAATTACTCCGGATGGAGATGCTTCATTAGCCGGTGAATTAAGCGTTGAAAGTTTACATACTGAGAGCGCTCGAATCGCTCTCCTTGAATCAAAAGTTGGCCAGATTGAAAAATTCAAAACCGATCAACTTGAGGCCGGGATAGCCACCATTTCTGGTTCGCTATTTTTAGCCGATGGCCAAACTTTTGAAAATACCATCACTGAACGACTTTCTGATAATCAATCTTATCTTGAATCATTTTTTCATCATAAAAATCTCTTTCAGCAGGCTCTTCTAAAATTTTCAAAAGACATAAACCAGAATCTAACATTGGATTAAGTAAGTCACTAAGAGTCCAATGATGCTCATAAACTGTATCGATTCTATCTTTATCAAGATCCATTATCCTGTCTTCTGAATAAGAGATGTCTTCTCCTGTCAATCTATTGTAATAGTATATTATAGCATTATCTGAGAAGTAAGGTTTTTCCATCTCCAAAATACCTACTCTATTTATTTCTCTCCAAGGTCTCAAAAATGGGTGAATATCATAAGACATGAAGTATCCATTAGGTTTTAAAATTCTGAAAATTTCTTTGAAAAGAGCAGTAAGATCTGATATCCAAATGTAAAAGCCATTTGTACTGCAAACAAAGTCGAAGGTATTTTGTTCTAGAAAGGAACATTCTGTTGCATCTCCTTGAATAAACGTAATATCTAGATTCAATTCCTTTGCTCTTTCAGATGCAGTATTGAGTTGTTCTTGAGAAATATCTACAGAAGTTACATCAGCTCCTAAACCAGCTAATACGAAGGAGGAAAAGTTATCTCCACTACCTAGAACACAAACATCCTTATCTTTGAAGTTCTTTATGAATTGATTAATTAATTTGAAAGACCCTCTAGGAAATCCTAGAGATGGATTGTTTGGACATTCTCTCCATTCATGTTCTCTTTCCAATCTTTTGAACTTGTATTCCACCATCTTTTGTTTGCTTGATGTTTATCTACCATTGATTTCCCTTGAAATAACTCTGCTAAGATTCCAATATAAATTTACTCTAGTAATTTCAGAAAAAAATAGTAAAAGAAGAAGTTATTTCTTCTTTGTTTTTCGTAATAAGTTAAGGCAAACAACTAATCCTATAGTACTAAATATTATTGAAATTAGACTGTAACTGAATTCTGGTACCAAAAGTACTATGGTGAAAGAATAAGATGCTCCTCCATTGTCTTCAGTAGCTGTATTCAAATTTCCAGAATCATCAATTGCTACAATATAGAATTCTATTATATCCCCTGTGGAAAATGTTCCAATATTCACTGAGTAAATATCTGGAGAAGATAATGTCATTTCAACAGTTATCCAAGATCCTCCATTTACTCTATAATAAAGAGTAACGTTGAATATTCCTGAAGAGTCAGTGATGTTAGCAGAGATAGTAATGAAATCTGAATCTGTTGGAGTAGAAGGTAAGTAGGTGACATTTGTAATTAACGGTGGATTAACATCTGAAGAAATTG
>CAZPXJ010000388.1:382-1649 GCA_964590855.1 uncultured archaeon | reverse complement strand
TTCTCACTCCAGTCTATTCACAAATACTCCCTTGTGACACATTATGTGTACATTCATCTAAACTACTGTTTGATACTTATAAATTGCGTAAGTCTATTAATGCGTCTTTCAGATTTCTTTTGAATAATTCATAATTGATTATTTCATCAGAATTTATAATGGACGATATTTTTTCGCATACAACTTCCACTATTTTTTCATTCGAATCTGAAGAGTCAAATTGAATAAGTTCTGGTCCCTCACCATATTGTCTTCCAGTGACAGTCGAAATCAAGTTCCATGTCAAAAAAGTTCTTTCCGGATTGATTACAGCCTTCCATTTCTCTCTCTTTATACCTATAAACGAACCAACTGGTAAAGAATAAAGATTCATACCTTGTTCTCTCAGAAAACGCAAAATCCACTTGTTCTCCTGAAAAACAGAAAACTCTGAATTATCATAACCAGGAATGAATTCGAGATTGAATGAATAATTCTGTTTCTCTAAGGTTATCACTCCTCGTGATAGAAGTGCATACGCTTCTTCTCCTGTCATTAGTGGAAACACACCCTTTGTATCCACTTCACTACCTAAACTAGGTAGTAATTTCCAACACGAACCATGTTCAATAATACCATCTTTTAGTATAGGACAGTTTGTTTCATCATGAGTCAGAATAAGTTTCAGTTGTTCTTGTCCAGAATCAAACAGGTCACATAGAAGAGTAGGGATTCTTAGCTTTGTTCTTATTGCAGCATCTGTTTCAACGAGAGATTTTAACGAGTCAAACTTACCATAATCAATGTCTTGAAACAGATTCCAAGTCATATCATTATCAATTGTTGATTGTAACGAATATCCACTCCTCAGAATAGACGTGGTTTCCGAAATGCTTCTTACATTCATTTCATGAATCCTTGATTGTTCTTCAGTTTCTGAGAAAACAATTTTACAATAGTCATTCTCTTCTTCTAATGTGACTTCGACTGGAATGTGCTGTCTTCGTACGTTGTAAAATCTCCTTAGAGCAATCCAAGCTTTCTCTTCAAAACCAGACGGATACCCTACATCAGGCTGATTCGTACCCTCAAGACTGGCTGGGATAAGATTCAATGCTTCAAGTAGTGTATTTCTCCCCTTTTGCCTACTGAGCATCTGAACATGTCCATATGGATTCCAGGAGTGTTCATCCATATCCCATTCCCAACAAGTGGTATCTGAACCAATCCTTGAAAAGAGGAGATACTTGATTTCAATATATTCTGGTCCACAATCTAATATTCGTTC
>CAZPXJ010000388.1:0-372 GCA_964590855.1 uncultured archaeon | reverse complement strand
GGTGATGTCAGTATCAGTCCATGCAAATCCTTGTCCACTTGGAATAGTTGATTCTGTGAATATTCCTACTAACATTCGTCCAATCAATTTCGGGTCTTCACATACAAGGAGTTCAGTATGGTTGTCTGGTTCCTCCAAGATGATGATCATTCCAAAGGTAATTGATTGTGAAACATCAGGTTGATCCAATCTAGAGGATGCCGAGTCCAATAGTTTTGTTTTCAACTGCGTTGGATTATGAAAGAGCCGCTGTGAATTTATTAGTCCAACATTGAGATTCATATATGATAGACCGGTTTTTTGCGAATCCGGACGAAATGTCATTCTCTCAAGAATTTCTGGCTCATGTGGATGTTCATCAGCTAATTCGTA
>CAZPXJ010000387.1:0-1659 GCA_964590855.1 uncultured archaeon | reverse complement strand
AACAACTCAAAGAGCGTTTTCTCAATTCCTCTTACAGTATCATGTTCTGACCACATAATTGCTGGTGGTTGAACGATTCCACGTGATTCTAATTTTGGAAAGAGAACGTTTTCTTCTCTCTGATAGTGATTTGCAGAATTTTTCAGAATTTCAACGGATTCCATAATTCCTGCAATGACCTCTGGTGCGGGCATCTCACCTGCTTGATCTGCGCAAACCTGAGCAAGTTCTGCAAGTTTTATTGCTGTATTGAGGATAATCTTGTGCTCTTCCATCAGGATGTATATAGGATGAGTTTCAAGTAATTCTGGGTTTGGCTCAGCAAGTGATTCCTTGAATAGCTCAAGATGTATATCACAGAGACTTTGTATTTGTTCTCTGGGTACTCCCTCATCAATCATCTCTTCTTCAATTTTTGAAATCTCAAGAGGTGATGCATCTTTGAGAATCTCTCTGAACTCCTCCTTCACGTCGGCAACAGCAGCTCCCTGATGTATCTTCTCAACCGCCATCTTTAGTTTCTTCTTTCGTTCTTCCATATCTTTGGGATTTGTGTGCATATTTGAATCCTCCATCTCTAGAGTAACTTATCAATTGTTAATTATTTATCGAGGATACTATAATAAGTATAGTAGTTACCAAAAAGTAAGTACCTATGGTGATTTATCGTGCGGTCAACTACAGTTCGTACTAGGGCTTCTGCAGAAAATTGTCCAATCTATTTTGTAACTCGAATTCTTGGAAAGCGTTGGGCAATCTTAGTACTGCAGGAACTTATAGCATCAAAGAATCCTAAAGGCGCACAGTTCGGAGAGCTCCATCGAACTATAAGCTGGGTAAGTCCCAAAGTATTGACTCAGAGACTTCGCGAATTCGAGAATGAAGGTATTGTGGATCGGGTGGTGGATACCACACGAATGCCTGCTAGAGTTCACTATTCACTAACAGCAAAGGGACTTGCCTTTACGCCTATCCTTGATGATATGCAAGAGTGGGGTATCAAGTATGGGGGAGATAAAACCATAGGTTGTTTAGGTGATGGGATTTCACGCTGTAGTGAGTGTAAACTCTAGCTTATTGCGGAGAGCTTATGTTCAGGATTGCTGAGAGTCTTCCACTATAATGCATATAGCAAACTAACCATATCCAACCCATTGCAACCAATGCTTCCAGCGTTTCAAACACTGCTATACTCAGTGGCAACCAAGGTTGAAACATTATTAGGAGGCTGACCATAGAAAGTATAACAGAACCACCACCAAGGGGTCGCATTTTTGGAAGTCGCAACCAGACGATACCTACTATGCCTAATGCGATTGGTATTGATAAGAAAAAGGGCACAGCTGTCCAATAGTGGAACATGTTCGTATCCTCTGAAAAAACTCCCACTCCTGTAAGAAATATTGCAGTTCCTGCAAATAAAGCAAACCCAATTCTAGTAGGTCCATCACTGGATTGTTTAATCAACTGGATTACAAAATATAGGATGAGAAGTCCCGTCACAATAAGCCCCCCGTTGAACAGAATTGCACTTAGAATTTGAAGGTCTCCTAAATCTGTTCTGTACCAACTTCCTAGGTCACTAAGAGCATTTACTGACCAATCAAAACCAGGAAGAATTGAACTTGAAACGAGAATGCAAACAAATGCAAGAAGGGG
>CAZPXJ010000386.1:0-1668 GCA_964590855.1 uncultured archaeon | reverse complement strand
ATTAGACGGATCATCTTTCAAACCTTTCATTGATAGATTTCTATTTCCTCTTTTCTATGATGATGGAGATTATTCTTTAGAAGTTTATGCAGAAGATTTCGCAGGAAACTCAGCAAGTTTTCTCATCAACTTTGTGATTGATAATTCTCCTCCCGAAATTGTTACAATTGGTATCCCTAGCATGATTGTAGATGAAGAACATAATAAGAATTTTGTACCAGAAAATACCACAGTAAATGCCATTATCACAGATTCAGACTCTGGATTACGAACCTTCTATAAATGGAGTAATGGCCCCTATATTGAATTCTCAGGAAGTTTTATATTGTTTTCACCTACCGATAAAGAATCTATTTTACGTATATATGCAAATGATACTCTTGGCAATGAAATATGGGAAAATATTCAATTAGTTTATGATAGTACTGCTCCAGTAGTCACTCTAAACTGGCCAATTCTACTATCAAAGATCAATGATAATACTGGGTTAGAATTCAATGTAGAAGATTTTTCTGACCATTCTATTCAATCTGTTGAATATGAATGGGAAGATTGGGGTGTAACACTAATCACTCCTGATATGTTTGGTGATTTAGCATTTAAAATGGGCTGGTTAGCCCGTCTTGGTTACAATGCTATTTATCAATCTGAAGGTTATGCCTATGCTAATCTTACAATTACTGCTGAAGATATCTTAGGTAATAAAGATTCTTACTATTTTATGTATGAGTTTGATATTTATGCTCCAGTTTTAGCTTTGTATCATATAACTGAACTTGCAGAAGTTATTCCCCTTGTAGCTGATGGTGTATATCAATGGCAAGGTGGTTCAGAACTTTGGTACAACAGTAGCGAAAATGATGATCTAGCAAGTTTCGAGTATTTATGGGATAATAATAGTGAATATATAACACTTAAGGATCCATGGAATTTCACTGTACTTACAGAAGATGGAAATCATACTCTTCATGTTGTTTTATCAGATATAACTGGTTCAGGAGACGGAGTTTCACAAAATGTACTACAAGCTAACTTTACATTTATTGTAGATGACATTCATGTTGACTATATAGACCCTGACGATTTATATATAAACAATAGTTTTAATCTGATTTACAACGATATTCTAACATATACTGTAAACATTCTTGATGAAGTAGATAGATTACCTATAGATGGTTTACATTATGCTGTTTATATAGATGGTATCAACATAACCGAATATGATATTGATTCAGGTTATAATCTAAGTATTATGGTCTCGCAACTTGATAACTCTACTTATGAGATTACAATTTATGCCTATGATGTAACTGACGCTTTGGGAACAGATGTTACTGTTCAATTCTATCAATTTAATCCTCTTGGTGGACAGTATATTCCTGTACATCTTATTATTGATAAAAAAGAAGGGATACTAGATTTTGATCTTCAAAGAAGTTCAACTAATGTTATTTATGAGAAAGATATTTTATTTGTTGTTAATCTTCAAAATAGTCTATATGAAAATGAGACAATTATTTCTGCTCAAATCAACGGCACACTAATACCTGTATCTGAAATAATGGATTTGGGAGACGGTTATTTCCAATTCAATTATTCTTCTCTGTTGATAGTATCAGGTAAAGGAGACTATACCTTTAATATCTCAGTGGAATCAGAATTCTA
>CAZPXJ010000385.1:0-1669 GCA_964590855.1 uncultured archaeon | reverse complement strand
AAGAGGGTATACTACTGGTGGAATCCTAATGGGTGCAACAGTGATATTCTCTTTGATGATCCCAGTCATTGCAGGAAATGACACAGTCACTCACCAAGCTAGTACTGGTGCCGCATTACTAATCGCACTCTACGCTATTAGCATGTTTCTTATCCTATCAATGAACCTTAATCTCGGAAACGATGTTCAAAATTCAGGTCATGAAACAGAAGGGAATCTAATCAAGTTTTCAGCGCTTGGCCAAATAGTAATGGCGCTAATCATGATAATATTCGTTCTCGTCTATTTCAGTGGTATACCAACATCTAATGAAATTGCATTGGTTGTTTCAGTTATGGTGATATTCATAGTAGGTTCAGAGATACTATCAATCATCAGTTGGTTCATTGCTGGTCTTCGTCTTGGACTCTTGAAAGAAGGTTTCAGGTTTCAGAGACCTACCCAGTAGTGTGTATAGATTAATTGCATAAGGCGGTGAAATCTCATTGGCTCCTCATATCAAGGGTGTCGAAATCCGACCTGAAGGAGCCAATGTTGCTTTTCTTTTAGTACATGGTTTTTGTGCGGCCCCCGATGAGCTGCAAACACTCGGACAATTTCTTGAAGCAAAAAACATTGCATCTTATGCTGTACAAGTTGCAGGACATGGAACAACTCCTGAAGATTTGAAAGGAACCACTTGGAAGAGCTGGTATAGCTCAGTTGAAAATGGATTAAATTATGTAAAATCATGGAATCCAAATTATCTCTTTGTTGCGGGTATATCAATGGGAGGAGTCTTATCGATACTTTTAGCTTCAATGAATGAGGGTATTGATGGACTGATTCTTATTGCACCAGCTTTGAAAATTGATGGAATCCTTCCCAAACTCGTTCCTATCTTGAAGTACGTTATGAAAGATCGGAAAATAGATGTAGAAAAGGTTCAGGAACCATATGATGTGAAACGAACAAAATATGCAAGGGAACCAGTTTCAGCATATCATGAATTTTTCAAGGCTCAAAAACAAGCTCGAAAAAGGATGGGCAATATTTCAATACCTACAATCATTATTCAAGGAACAGATGACAAAACTATAAACCCAAATAATGGGAAACTTGCTCTTGATGGAATCAGCTCCATGGATAAACAACTCTTTCTGATAGAAGGTGGAGAACATGTTATTTCTTGTCACTATACTCGTGCTGAAGCTTACCCCCATATAGAGAGTTTTGTTTCTCGCATTATTGAATCGTCCTAGACCGAAGTTTCTTGTAAGATTTTTAGAGCGATATCTGGAAAATCAGTAATGATGCCATCTACGCCCATATTATATAGAACCTGCATTCGAGCGAAGTCATTCACGGTCCAAGGGAAAACAAGAATATTGTGGTCATGAGCATTGTTTACAAGCTCTGGTGTGATAGTGTTGTGTTCAGGATTCAATGCAGTGGCTTCAAGTTCAATAACGTAAGATATCATGTCATCCCGAATAGTACTAACTAAAACCGCAGTAGATATCTGAGCATCTAGAGATCTAGTTGAGATAAGGGTCCCATGTAAAAAGGAAGAAATCGTTACTTCTGAAACCATTTCACGTTCCCTGATGAGGGCTAGAACTTTTTTCTCTATATTGGTTACCTTAAGCTCAATATTGAGCTTCATCTTACCTCGCACATAATCGAGTAC
>CAZPXJ010000384.1:838-1672 GCA_964590855.1 uncultured archaeon | reverse complement strand
AACTGCTAGTTTCAACCATATAGTAATCTGGAATAATACATGATGTAGGTTTCAAATGAAGTACTGCAGAGCGATATTTACCGGCACCTAATTTTTTAACATGCTCTATTGCATGGAAAAGGCTATCGCCAGTGTCTGCAACTTCGTCAACGATGAGAATATTCTTGCCTTCAAGAGACCCTGAAAGTGGTTGGGTGATTTTTGGTTCTTTACCCTTGACACCTACATCAGTATAGTATTCTATTCGGATATTCTGTAATCGATCTGCGTAAAGAACGTCTGATAGAATTCTCGCTGGTATCCAACCTCCTCGAGCGATACCAACAATAATATCAGGTCTAAAACCGCTTTCTACTATTCTTTCAGAGAGCTGCAGTGTTAGGTTGTAAACATCGCTCCAGCTTAGAATTAGATAATCCATGATTTGATTCCTCTGGTTTTACGCTAAACAACTTGTGAAGTTCTTCTTAATTAATCCACGCTACAAAAGCACAATCTAAATCAGTGAACCGCGCAATCATAGAAAGTGACTATTATGAAACCAGACATGCTTTTGACGAATATTGGACAGATTGCGACTGTTGCTGGACATAGTGACAAACCGAAGACGGGAGATGATCTGAGAGAAGTATCCATAATAAAGAAAGGTGCAATTGCTATCGCAAATGGGATTATTATCGCTGTTGGGACTGTTGACGAAGTAATATCACAAATTACAGTGATGCCAGAACTTCCACCAATAGATTTTCCGAATATGTTGGCTACTCCAGGTTTTGTAGATAGTCACACTCATCTGGCATTTGGAGGGTCGCGAGAGAACGATTTTGCAATGAA
>CAZPXJ010000384.1:446-828 GCA_964590855.1 uncultured archaeon | reverse complement strand
GGTCAACACGAAAAGCAACTCAAAGTGAACTCTGCAGGAATGCGTTCTCATATGCTGAAAGTATGCTAAATATGGGAACAACAACAATTGAAGCTAAGAGCGGTTATGGGTTGAATACAGAGAATGAAATCAAGATGCTCCAAGCAATTGAAACGCTACGTACAAAAATTTCTGCGGATTTTGTGTCCACATTTTTGGGAGCCCATGCGATACCGCCTGAATTCGAAGGAAGATCTGAAGATTATGTTGATCTTATCATTAACGAAATGATTCCAGCTGTTGTTGAAAATAAACTAGCAGAGTTCTGTGATGTATTCTGCGAGAAAGGAGTGTTCAGTGTTGAGCAGTCTCGTAATATCTTGCGAGCTGCAAAGATGAACGG
>CAZPXJ010000384.1:0-436 GCA_964590855.1 uncultured archaeon | reverse complement strand
AATCCATGCTGATGAGATTGTGCAATTAGGTGGTGCTGAACTTGCCGCAGAAGTAGGTGCGGTTTCTGCAGATCATCTTCTAATGGCATCAGATGATGGTCTTGAAGCTATGGTAAAAGCTGGAACAATAGCTACACTATTACCAGCCACTGCGTTCAGCCTCAATGCAAAGTATGCTGATGCTAGGAAAATGATAGACATGGGTCTACCGGTAGCCCTTGCGACGGATTTCAATCCGAATTGTGCCAATGAGTCGCTTTTCTTCACAATTGCCCTTGCATGCTATAAAATGAGGATGCAGCCTCGAGAAGCGCTCTCAGCCGTTACAATCAACGCTGCACATGCTGTCAATAGAGGGAAGACCCATGGGAGTATCGAGGTGGGAAAGAGAGCGGACATCCTAATCCTTGATTGTCCCAATCCAGAATATCTGACA
>CAZPXJ010000383.1:0-1676 GCA_964590855.1 uncultured archaeon | reverse complement strand
AAGTAAGTGGTACATAATTTTCATACCAAGGTTCAAGAATCAATACCTCATCAGAAGGATTTAGAATAGCTAAAATGCTGCTTGCAATAGCTTCACTTGCTCCACAAGTAACAGTGATTTCATGCTCAGAATCATAGCGAATGTTATTGTAATTTTCAAGTTTGTCAGCTATTTTCTCTCTAAGATCTTTCCTTCCATAAGTAACAGAATATTGATGCTCATTTTCCTTCAAAGCTTCATCAATTCCTTCAAGTAATATTGAAGGCGGAGAATAATCTGGCATCCCTTGAGATAAATTGATAGCATCATGTTCTATAGCTTTTCTAGTCATTTCACGAATAACTGATTCTTGAAAATTAGCTAATCTAGAAGCAAGCGGTTTCATTACTCATATGGAAAAACAGCTGTTAATATCTTTTTCTAGCAGAAGTCAATCATCAGCTGTATAGAATTCAGTTTTCTTGATGTTAATTAACCCTAACATTGAAAGATCTTCTACTCTATCTATGAAAGTTAGAAAATTCATTGATTCTTCCGCCTTGAAGTAGATATCAAGAAGAGTCTTGTATTGATTACCTATACAATAGGTGAGTAACTTCTCATAAGTGAAGAAATCTTTTCCAGATAAGTTTTCTTTGATTGATGGCCATTGTCTTCTAAATGTGGCATATGATTTCAGAGAAGCAAGTGGGAATGAACTTTTAGCATGTAATATCATATCCAACTCAATGATTGTTTCGCCTGTTGGACCTGTTGGAATTTTAGGATCCAAATATGATAACATGTAAGAAAGCATTTCTTCATCCAATAACACAACAGATTCAAGAATAGAAGTGATTTGTTTCAACCAGTCCTCTGCTATCTCAAGATCAATTCCTTTGCTGATTTTTGCTTTGATGTCAATGAATTGAAGATCTGAAGAAATTTCCAAAGTAAAATTGTCTTCCTTTTCTGAGGTTTGAAAACGGGTTTGCCGCAACCTATCAACGATAGTTAGCTCTTTGATATTCTTTCCTTTGAAATCTTTCTCCAGATTTATCATTACAGATTTGAATTCCACTTTCTTAGGAACTGGGATTTGCATAGCAGTGATATCTTGTGAGGAAACATTATCACCAACCCTAACAGGAACTTGCGATCTAACAACCATATTTCTGTCTACATACAAAATGTTAGCATTGAGTTTTTCATCAGAACAAGGATGAATATCTACATATTCTACGTACCCTTTTTCATCAACACTATGGTGCAACGAAGGCAGAACAAATAATATTCTTGTTTTCTTACAAAGATTACATTCATAATCTATTTTCCTTCTGCCAGTTTTATTACTCAATTAAGAAGACCTCAAACACACTATACTAGTGTAAAATTGCTTGCCTAATATTAATCTTTTCTTTCTTTTATCCACAATAGACATAAAATTCGTTAATATACTATGCACAATCTTTAAATTATTTCGAAAAATGCAAATCTCATGGATGCACAAACGTTTTTTCTGCTAGTTGGTTATGCACTTTTGTATGGATTGCCAATCTATATGTGTAATTCCTTTGCTAACTTGAGCAAATTCATACCAATTTTAGGGTCTCCAGTTGATGGTAATTTAAACTGGAAGGATGGTAGAAGAGTTTTTGGAGATCACAAAACTTGGAGAGGGATAATCGCAGGTATCA
>CAZPXJ010000382.1:0-1687 GCA_964590855.1 uncultured archaeon | reverse complement strand
CAATACCTTCTTTATGATATCTTGCAAGCCAGTCAGAAGTCCATGTTCTGCTTCTATGCAGCTCCTTTGCAACACGAGCTGGGATCATACCATCACCTTCAACTTTGAGAATAAGCAATAACCTCTCCTTTAGGCCAGCATCTGATTCCTTCTTACACAGAGTTTCCAAATCTCCCCTATTGAGATTCAAGACTTACTATCAAGCAATGCAGATCAACATCCGAAGCTAAAGCTCTTTCTGTGCAAAGAATATGACAATTACATCAATAACATGTAAGCACATTTATGTTAATTGGTTTAGGTTCAAGTTTTGGATATTATATATATCGCAGCAGATGTGAGGTATATCTATTTCATGATGGATATAACTGTCCTTGTTGTAATTGTTCTCTACGAACCTTGTCTAATAATAGAAAAGAAAGATAAGGAAAAGTTGCATACGAAGCAAACGACCCAATAAATAGGCTCAACTGCAAACGATTTGCTTGTGTGTATTCGTACGAAGTAATCTCTATTAACCGATAATCAGACTATTATGTTAGAAATAATTTTTCAAGGTCAATTGAATAAATCTACTGTTTGTATTCTAGTTGCAACTTCTTAAACTCTTTTCTTAGTATATCTACTGACTTATCTATTGCATAAACACTATTATCTCCAAGAGCAGAGCCTGTACCCCTCTTACCCTTAAGCTCGTTAACAACTGAACATAATGCATTTAGACAGAGATCCGCTGTGTTAAACCGGTCGTCTAAAACTTCTTTGGCAGAAGTTGATTTCAGTATAGATTTGAGATCCTCTATTTTATCCTTTAGTAAACTTAAGTGTGCCTCAAGTCGTAGGAGTATACCGTCATTTAGGAGATCGCTTTCTTGTTGGAGTCCACGCACACTTGCTTCCAAGGTTCTAACAGCATTTTTAATTTCAATAAATTTCATGGCTATACTGTGCTCTATTAACCCGTTTACGTTATCCCATATTGACGTAATTGATTTCTCCACACCTTCCAGTCTATCTTCTAGGCTTGCTGGTATCTCGTCCACTTTTCTAAATCGTTCAGTTTCCATTATCCTTGGCTCGACTTTGTGCCTGGGTAATTTTGTTAATCTTCTCCTTAGTAATATCGATATATTCTTCTCTTTTCTTAGATAACCGATCAAAAAATAGTGTCAACCACGTCGTTACTGCTCCTCCAGTAACCAAGACTATGCTAATATCAACGCCTATGTTTCCAGTCGTTGGGATTTCCGACATATGTGCGTATACTTGTTGCTAACCTATAAAATTTTGACTACAAACCTAGAAAAGTCAAATGAATGAAGCGTGTGAACCCAATAGAGGAATAATAGAAGACGGTAGTTTCTTGCATTTAAATTTGATTTGGCCCGAGCGGAACTGCCAATGAAAGATATCTATCTTTATTACACACCATAAGACCTTTTGAAACAATATCGGATAATTCATTAATGATGAATTTCTCTGATACGTCATCTTGATATTGCCAATACTTAAAATTAATGGCATTCAAAGAATGAACTGTACTGCATATTCTATAGAGTAACGCTTTGCTCTGCTGAAGTATGAAATACTTTTGAGCAGCGTGTGTATTTATCAATATCTATGCATTAGAAATCAATCTATTTAACAATATTTTGCTGACCTCATTCCTGTTTCTAAGATTAATGCT
>CAZPXJ010000381.1:0-1691 GCA_964590855.1 uncultured archaeon | reverse complement strand
TTTCTTTTGATACCATAAGTCTGATTTGCTGATTCCAAACCTTCTCGTTTCATCTGAATTCATGGTAAGAACGCGGTCCCGCATATCTGTGGTACTATTTCTCAATATCAATAATTTTGAAATCTCGAGTTGTTCGTCGGACAACTGATACGGTTGAGATAAAGCCGTACTGTAGAGAAGGGATAAGAAATGACTTCTTGAAGTGCCTGTCTGGTCGGTTAAGAAAAGAAAATGTGTCCATAGAGTCTGCATTCAAAGCTATAGATGCTTTAACTGATGATGATGAAGAAAAACAAGAACGATTCACCACACTAGAAGCCGCGTACAGTAAAGTAGATGTTGATGATGTTTGTGGATATGCTGGATTTTTAACCAATCATATCGAATACAACTTCTGACGAAGAGCAATTCAAATTTTATGTAGTCTACAGTTTCTGAGTCCTTGAACTTATAAGGTCGCGGATCTACTTTGAGGTCTGGACACATATGCCAATAATACATGGTTTTGTCTAAATCGATATTTCGCATTGGATCTTCAAATGCTAAGTTTAGGTTTGGCTGTGATGGAGTAAATCTTCCGTGTCCATAAGGTGATCTCTTATATAGATATGTACGTTTGGCATAGAATCAACATCTAATCTTTTCTCCCATATATACCGTCCACGTATTACAAATAAACAGTAAGACTCAATTCAGTAGGAGCTAGCGATTGCTTTTTTACTTTCCTGAATCTTTTCGTGTACTTTTGCACGAATGAGTATCTCTACTATATTTTTATCCTCTCTAAGAGAAATTAAGAACTACTATTTCTTAATACTGGATACAATCTAGATGAAAATCCAGAATTGATGGTATGGAATTCACATTTTCTCATAAAATCAGGCAGATTTCAAATTCACGGATTTGAAAATAACTACACCACAGTTTTGAGGAATTCAACGATGAAGAATGAAGAACGTATGAGTCTAACACGTGATGAAAAAAGACGAACGTAAATTCGAAGGCCTAATCTCTAAGTTAGCAGCGCTCTATCTCAATTATTTGAACTCTTATCATCGCCGTTCATCTCGTATATAAATATCGTATGAGCGCCCCCAGAAAATCGATATCCAGTGTTTTGAAAATTGGCTCCAGTCTGGGGAATTCTCACCTAATCCATAACAACTTTGATTTCAAAATGTGTTAACGTACCCAATAAAATTTTCGTTCTTAAGTTAGTAGTCAATAAATAAAGCTCCTTCATTCGATCAATAGTGCTTACCATGTTGTATTTCTTCATAACAGGTCTTGCAACTTGCCGCGCCTAGGAAGACCATTTTAGCAAATTGTGAATAGGAATCTGGATTTTGCATAGCCAGTTCCGGGGGCAGGACGCTGTATTTGGTTTCTCCAACATAAGCATGGTCTGGGCAGAGCCCAGATATGTGATGAGCCACTTCATGAATTAGAACACGAGCCTGTTCCTGACAGGGAAGAAAGGAAAAATAGGAAGAACATAAATCTATGTCCGCGTTGACCGCACAGGTCGTGAAAGCATACGTATTGCCTTCACAATCAGTCGGGTTATCGTTCCGGCAAACATACCGGATAGATCCATCTAGTTCTGTTTTAATTCGGCGAAAATTTTCTAGAATGATGGCCGCATTAGTTGCAGACGACGTATGAAAATGGACGTTCAGCAAGTCTACAAT
>CAZPXJ010000380.1:0-1697 GCA_964590855.1 uncultured archaeon | reverse complement strand
CTCTTACGAATTCTCATTGAACATATACCCTGGTATGGCATCAGGCAGTATTGGAATTCAAGTGACTGCGAACAACCCTTTGCCAAGTGTTTATGATACATATTTTTATTACACCTATCTCCTCACATTCGTCTCAATATACCTAATTACTTTACTGTCCTTACGTATTTATTTGAAGAAAATGAGATCAGTAATCTTCTATCTACTGCTTAGTATTCCATTGATCTATTTTCTACTAAATCTATTGCCATTCTTCACGGGTTATATCGCAAGTCTAATAATGTATTCGCCGACTTATTACGGTACTATTTACACGCTCTTCTTTAGTGGCACTGGTCCCCTCGGAGGAATCCTTTTCAGTTTGGTACTTCTCGCTGTTTCAAGAAGAGTAGATAATCGATCAGTAAAGAATTACCTATCAGTTTCGGCACTAGGCATGTTATTATTTTTTATAATTAACCAGAACCCACCATTACAGAAGAGTCTTATCCCCCCATTTGGGATAATATCAAAATCGTTCATCGGTTTGTCATGTTACATGATTTTTGTCGGAATATATTCTAGTATAACACTTCTTTCCCGCAGAAACACTCTTACAAATGCAGTTATGAAAGAATTGTCAAAGGATAGACTATTCAGCTCGGCTGTTAGATCAGAGCAGGAAATGCAGGTGAAAGGCATAATCAGTAAGAATATAGATCGTTTTGAACCATCTCTAGAAACTGAACCAAAGGATTTGTCGAAAGAGGAAATTGTTGAGTTAGTTAGTATAGTGAGGAAGGAATTATCAGGATCTAAAGGTCCTAGGAAGACTTAGAATCCATTGGACACAGATATTTGCACACACAACTACCTAAAGTCGGGCGACTAAACTGCCTTACACGACGCCTTTCATGGTCGCCTGCCTATCGTTTTCAGTTAAAGTTCTTCCTTAAATGAGTGACATAACAGATTTGCAGGAATGTCATTTAAGTAGATATCTTCTGCGTGCATTCCATGTTTTTGTATTGCATGGTCTGCACCATTCTTCAAAAACTCCTCTGTCGTTTCACCCTTAATAACAAAATCGCAATCCAGGCCAGACTCCAGGCATACTAAAACATGCATCAATTTTAGATTACAGGAATCATTCTTTAACTTTCCTGCAAACTTGAGGTATCTGGAAGTGAACTCGTATGACTCTTTTGCGCGCGGAGATATCACGATACAAAGTATGTACAAGTTAGAATAAAGAATGAAAAGAAACAATCAGTTCATCAACATTGAATTGGGATCATTTACTATCTCCTTTGCCTCTTGAGTCAAATCCTCGACAATAGGCGCGCCAATGTCTATCACTCTCTCAAACCCACTGATCACTCCAACTGAAAAAGTCTTCCACCCTATACCAATTATTGCGAGAACTACTATAACTATCAATAAGAGTGTGAATAATGCCACAGATGTAATATTCAAGAGATGTCTCATAAGGGTTTTAAGGATCTCTTTCCTATGATATTTTACACGGCGTCTTCGTGCCAATAGACAAAACCGCGAGTTAGATTTACGGATGGCAAGTCGATGATTGGTTGATCGTGGTTGATATGAAATAATGATCCAATCGGTCAGAGCCAATTTCCGAACACAGTGATCTTGTGCTCTAAAAAGGTGAAATTTACTACCAAGAATACTGTCCACAGAGTGAGGATGGGGTATTG
>CAZPXJ010000379.1:0-1714 GCA_964590855.1 uncultured archaeon | reverse complement strand
AAAACTCTTGTTGCACAATTGTTTGGAGAATTCAAAACACTCTTTCCAACTGCAAGTGTTAATTACTATGTTTCTTTTTATGATTACTATCAACCTGAAGCATATCTACCTTCAAAAGATCTCTACATTGAGAAAGATGTAGATATTAACCACGAAATTGAACGATTACGTCATACAGCTCTTGAGGCACTTGCAACCAGAGATGATGTAATTGTATGTGCATCGGTGTCTTGTATTTATGGCACAGGCCACCCTGACGTCTACCGTTCTCGACGAATAGCATTAAGTGTTGGAGATAATCTTGATCGTCAAGATTTGATGCTAGAATTAGTAAAGAATCAATACATGAGAAATGATGTAGCACTTGAACGTAAAACTTTCAGAGTGAGAGGGGATTCAATTGATATTTTTCCACTTTATGGAGATTATGTATATAGAATTGAGTTTTTTGGTGATGAAATTGAAAAACTAACGGCTAGACATCCAGTGACTGGTGAGAAAATCAAAGAATATCCTCAAATGTCTATATTTCCAGGAACACAATATCTCGCCAACGATGCTTTTTTTGAAACAGCTTTAGAAGATATAAAATTGGAACTAGATATGCGTTTAGCTGAGTTTCAGAAAGATGGTAAGATTGTTGAAGCTCATAGATTAAGACAAAAAACGCTTTATGATTTGGAACTTTTGAGAGAAACAGGGGGGTGTTCAGGAATTGAAAACTATTCACGTCACTTCGATAGAAGAAAACCCGGAGAGAAACCTTTTACTCTTCTTGATCATTTTCCCGATGATTTTCTTTTGATAATTGATGAATCCCATCTTACAATACCCCAGCTTCATGGTATGTTTGGAGGAGATCATTCAAGAAAAATGAATCTGATTGATCACGGTTTCAGACTTCCGTCAGCTTCTGATAATCGTCCTTTCCGTTTCGATGAAACTGAAAAATACATGAAGACAGTTATTTTTACCAGCGCTACACCCGGTCCTTATGAATTTAAGAACTCAAAACAGATAGTTGAACAAATTATTCGTCCAACAGGTCTAATAGATCCTAAAATAGAGGTAAGAAAAACCGATGGGCAAATATTAGATATAGTGAGTGAAATAAATCAAAGAGTAGCAAAAGGCGAAAGGATTTTAGTTACTACTCTAACAAAACAGAGTGCGGAAATGCTTTCTGATTACTTACTGGAAATGGACATCAAATCTATTTATTTACATCATGAAGTTGATACTCTAGACAGAATCGAGATTCTAAGGGACTTAAGGCTAGGTAAGTATGATGTAGTTGTTGGGATTAATTTGTTGCGTGAAGGTTTAGATCTTCCAGAAGTTTCACTTGTCGCTATTCTTGATGCGGACAAGGAAGGATTTTTGAGATCGCGAAGTTCTTTGATACAGCTCATGGGTCGGGCTAGTAGGAATGTCCATGGAAGCGTTCTTCTTTATGCTGATAAATTAACAGATTCAATGAAAGCTGCAATAACAGAGAATAATAGAAGAAGATCCATTCAGCAAAAGTATAATGAAGATCATGGTATTAAACCAACAACCATTCGAAAAGAGGTTAAATCTATAGTAGAACATCTTATGCAAGTTGCTCCAAAAGAGGAAGAGACAATTTCTGTTCCTGAAGGGTTAACATCAGAAGATCTTCTATATGTTATAGATGATTTGAAAGGCAAAATGGCTGAAGCCGCAGGAGCTT
>CAZPXJ010000378.1:0-1716 GCA_964590855.1 uncultured archaeon | reverse complement strand
TTCTTTGGATATGAAATTTCTGGACATAATTACAAAGATTCTGAATGGATCTAATCTACATTCGAGAATTTTGTTTGAAGCATTTATGAGATCGTTACGACCGCAGATTTACAAGAATTGGAATCAGGCAAAAATGGTCGCAATAAAGTCGTTAGTACTATACATGACTATGCGTAAACTACAACTTATTAGTGACATCGATCCTATCAATATCGACGGGATAAGAGTGGACCTTTCATCATCACACGATTTACATTCCGATGTGGTTAATAGTAGTTATGATGTCAGAAATGATGCATTTTTTGACGAAATCTTGGATACGAATGAAAAAAAAGCGGTATTTCTTGAAGGATTGTTAGTAGGAAAGCTATTATCCATACAATACGCAGTTAGAAAGAGCACTCCTTTTGTCGATGGACTACATGGTTTACATCTTAGTTTTTCAAGAGTTAAGGCCTTGCTGCCTAGGATAGTGGCAAAACTACGCGAATATCAAACGGCATATATAGATATTGAAAAGAAGATAGCACACCACTTCCTCCTTTCTGAAAAAACAAACAAACAACTTTCTGATGATGAGGTAAGCTATTATTTTACGCTTGGAATGTTATTACATTCATCTATTGATATGCCTGTACAAAAGCAATAGCCGACATCCTTTAAGGTTTATTTGTGCAAATCTTGTTGTTTTAGTGATTGAATTCAGGAATTATAACTAATTCCCTTTAAAAGTATTTATGTTTTCTATAGAATTAGGAATTACATGAATAAAACACTAGAAAAACGAAATGAGATTTTGTTTTTGTATGATGCAAAAGACATCAATCCCAACGGAGACCCATTTGAAAATAAGCCTAGGATAGACGAAGAAACTGGATTAAATATTGTAACGGATACACGATTGAAACGAACCATACGGGATTATCTTCAATCTTTTAGAAAGAGGCCTATTTTCATAGCTACTGTAAGAAAAGAAGATGGAAATCTAAAGAGTAGAGAAGAAAGACTTGCAGAACTTGAAGTCACTAGGAATGACAAAGAGAAAATATTTGATGACTATGTTGACCTTCGGCTATTTGGAGCTACAATTGCTGTAGGTGAGAAGGGAGATAAAGATAAAGACACCTCTGCTTCTCCATCTGGTTCGCGCAAGCGAGAAAAAGGCTGGTCGGTTACCAAGATAGGCCCTGTACAATTTAGCTTGGGTAGATCCCTTAACCGTGTTAAAGTTGAAACAGTCAAAGGAACTACAGTTATGCCATCTGAAGAAGGAAAGGCGCAGGGTACATTTACGGAAACCAGTATAGTCAATTACTCTCTTATTTGTTTTCATGGCTTAATAAATGAAAATGCGGCAAAGGCTACAAGAATGACTGAAGGGGATGCTGATTTGTTACTGGAAGCTATGTGGAACGGTACAAAGAATTTGATAACAAGATCTAAAGTAGGACAAGAACCTAGATTATTGGTACGAGTAGTATACAAACAACAAGAGTACCATATAGGAGATTTGCACAAGCTGATATCTCCAAAATTTCTAACAGACGAGCTTTCAATCAGAGATGTAAAGGAGCTAAGTCTAGATGTCTCAGATTTGGTAAAAGTTCTGACAGATAATTCAGACAAGATAGATATGATCCAGACGAAAATTGATCCTAGGCTTTCCGTTACTCCCTCGATTGAGGATGCCTGTAAGGAGAAGAACATACCTGTATC
>CAZPXJ010000377.1:0-1721 GCA_964590855.1 uncultured archaeon | reverse complement strand
AACCCGAATTAATAAGAAGACTGGAGCTAGCAGGTCTCCATTCCATTGAAAATCTTGCCATTGGAAGTCCAGTTGATATCGCTAAATTATTGAATATAGATATCGACGAGGCTGTGTCTATCTGTAACAAGGCTGCCATCGAACTCGAAGAAAGAGGGATAATATCTAGAAGCTCGTTGATGGAAGATAATGATTTATCTGGTCGTAATAGGTTATACATTACGACAGGTTCACAAGAGGTTGATGAGTTGTTTGGTGGAAAAGGAATAGAAACAAAATCAATCACACAATTCTACGGTCAGTCTGCCACAGGAAAAACGCAGCTTTGTCATACTTTGTGCGTGACTGTTCAACAACTTCAAACTGATTATAAGGCAATATATATCGATACTGAAGGCACATTTAGGACGGAAAGGCTAACTGAGATTGCTAAAGCAAGAGGTTTAGATCCTACTATAGCCATAGAAAATGTAAGATGTATTCAACCATTAAATAGTGCCAGGTTTGAATCAATTTTGCAGCAGGATCTTTCATTGCACCTTGCACAAGAAAATGACATCAAGTTAATAGTAATTGACTCAATAATAAACCCGTATAGAACAGAATACGCTGGACGCGGAATGCTTTCGCAGAGACAGTCTAGATTGAGCAAAATAATGCATCTTTTGCAAAATATCGCGCGTGTATTTGACGTAGCTGTTGTCATTACTAACCAGGTACACACTTCTGTGGATGGAAATAGTTACTGCCTGGCTAATGCGGATAGACCTATGGGCGGTAACGTTATAACACATACAAGCACATTCATAGTACGGCTTAAGGGGAATTCTTCATATCTGTTGGCAGAAATGAAGGGGAGCCCTTGCTATCCTGAAGGAGTCAAACGTTTTGGAATTAGTGAGAAAGGAATTTATGATATTTTTCGCAGTTATACGGATTAGTCCAGCGGTAGTTGTCTACTCTTAATATAAGTCTCAGAATCTCAGGCGGAAATAGACAGATAAGTCTTTACATTGAAATATGTATTATGCTAATCTTTGGCAGCAGTTTGGTGTAGGTAAAAAGTGCAAGAAATGGCGGGTCAATTGCCCCTATCTACAGCGTTTAATGCGACGTGACATTATGTTCTTGTATCCGCTCATAATGAGCGGACTATACGTATAGATACCTTATTTCTATGTTTCATTTCTTGAAATTTCAAGCTAAAAGTCTAGATATGTATCAATTCTCTACTTAGTGGAAGACAGATTTCTAACACTGAACGATCGTTACGATTCTTATGTCAAGGATCCTGAATACCAGGACGAGGCATCTCCTAGACCATGATAAACCAGTACTACTAGTTATTAAAATATCCCAGCATATGCAAAAGAGCAGCTGCAGCTGCAATAGAAAATATAGAATTCATTCGGTTTTCTCAGACACACCATCTCTTAAGATGTCGTAGGGTCACTAACTCCACCTCAATTACCCAGTTAATATTTCCTACAATAATCTGAGGTTATACGAAGGTTAGGTCAGTGTGATGATGATATCGCTTTAGAGGTTTGTAGATATGCATTCAAATATCTTTACTATGAACTGAGCTCACTTCAATATCAGTCTGATATACAAAATTCCAAGAAATAACATGTCGATACCACGAAATAACACAAGATAACAGAAAAGCTAAATCATTGTAAATACAATTAGTATGTGAAGAATGGATAAAAAGCAGAAGG
>CAZPXJ010000376.1:0-1722 GCA_964590855.1 uncultured archaeon | reverse complement strand
TCCTCTATCCATATTAGCTCCATAGAGAAAATCTCCTACTATCTGGAAATTTCTGATGTACCCCCATAATCCGATGGTTGAAACCTTTACTGGATTGGTAGGATCAGAGATGTCAAGTACTTGAATGTTCTTGTGAGTGGAGATAAAAGCCAAATTATCATGCACTTCAATGTAAGTAAAATATGTGGAGCTGGGATAATGATAAACACTTTGGGGAGAGATAGGATCAGAAATGTTGTAAATGAACAACCCTTCAGGAGCAGTAATGAAAGCCAGATCACCTGCAATATCTATACCTGCCGTATCATCAGAAACAGGAATATTGGTCAGTTTAACTATATGATTGACATCGGTGATGTTCACTATTTCCATCCCATGAGACATATCGGAATAAAAGAGAAAATTGTCACGAAATCTGATAGTATGTACTCCTCCTCCATCATAAAAACGGTTGATAAGAGTTGGGTGGAGAGGATCGCTGATATTAACAAATGAGATGCCTTGTTCTGCAATTAAGATCATGTCATCAAGAATAAGCAAATCTTCACAAAAGATGGTCTGTGTTGGAAGGGTAGAGAGTTTAGTAGGAGATAAGGAATGATTAATAGTACCTGAAGTACGAAAAGGTTGAAAGATAACTACTAAAGTAACTGGAACAATGATCAGGATTAAAAACGTAGGAACAATCACTTTCCACTTTAGTAAGACTTTGAATCTTGACATGCATACCTACGTTTTCTCACACTTATATAGTCTATTCACATTAATATATGCTGCTTTACCTCTTCTAATCTTTATTTTCTGTTGGTTTCTCTTGAATTTTCGTATAAACACTAGATAGTATTGGTTGGTGGGAAGAAAATAAGATATTCTACAAATAACTAAAGTGTAAGAAATATTAACTGAGAATACAGATATCCATAGTTCCTTTTGCCAAATATTGTTGATAGACCCACTCACTAACATCACCAATTTTTTCATAAATTCCAAAGTTATGAATGTCAGATTCAGCTTTTTTAGCTCTTTTAACGATGTCAAGCAATGAATCTCTCCATTCACAGAGAGTATGATAGTCAATTATGATAGATTTTGGTTCAGATGTCATTCGCATAAACTACATTCTTGATACAATATAAAATTTATCTTAAGCTGGATTGCATTATTACAGGTAAAGATGAGAAAAATATCTTATAATCTGAAACGAGGGATTTCACGTACAAACTTTCAGAAAATATTTCTAGATACCCTAAATTCAAGAAACTATCAATTGATTTTTAAATTTACAATTTAAGAATTTTCCATGGAAAAGGAGCATATTTCTAACTTACTTCAGAAATTTCATCTAGAAGATAATTCTTCAAAAGTTTTTGATATTTTGCAGAAACTTATAGATTTAAGATGGAAACCTGAACAAAGAGCTGATATCATTAAAGCATGTGTATATGGCAACCAACTAGGTTTTGCAGATGAATTTTATTTCAATTTGGGTATTGATGAAAAGAATCAATTTTTTTCGGATTGTTTATCATTATCAGAAAGTGAATCTTTTGATCAATTCTTCTCAGAAGACTTTGCTGTAAATTATGTTTTATCGTTAGTTCTCCCAAAAAAGGGAGAATTAGCTTGTATAATAGAAGAAGAAGATGCTGACTCAATCCAAGAAATGAGTCTTCTTCTAAAACACTCTAATGTCTCATCTTTAAAAAAGTGAACGTCTTTACC
>CAZPXJ010000375.1:0-1736 GCA_964590855.1 uncultured archaeon | reverse complement strand
GAAAGTGTTGCTAATACTGAACCTGTACCTGCTGCAATAAAATTGGTTATAGTAAGTACTGGTAAAGCTTGACTGATACCTCGAATAAAGTATTTTCGTTTTCTGAATTTTAATAAAGCAAAAATAAAGAAAGCTAATACAAAGAGAATAATTGGAATTCCTAAATAAAAATGAATGTAGAGATTATCTTTCCAAGGTCTGTATAACCAGCAAATAGCAAAAAACACCAGTGTTATAAGAATATCATTTATTGAGGAAGTAATAGGATAAGCATAAACATCAGGGTCTCTATTTTTCTTAAAAATGAAGAATGTGAGTGCAAAAGTTATAATCATGGAAATTGTTGCTGTAAGAATAAAAGTTGTAAAAGTTATTGAATAAATTCTCAACATATACAAGAATAAATTGAAAGGTGTGGTATATAATTTAAACAGAAAACCAATAACTGTAGTAACTGTTCCTATGAGTATTGCATCGAAAATGGATAAAAATAGAATCATAACGATTAATTCAATGAAATTGTCAGTATTTTTTTTCCAAACAGGTTTAATAGTACCTAAGTGTAAAGCTGTTCCAAGTTTTCCTGTAAGAATACCATTAATATCTCCTCTAACCGTAAGAAGTAGGGGATAGATAAGAAAGATCCAAGGAACTTGTTCTTGTAGTGATTTTAGAAGAGTTGCAGCACTTCCAGCTGCTAAACCACCTATATCAAAAATCATTCCCCCTAATACAGTTAGAGTGAATCCTGCAAAAATAGAGAAAGAGGAACGATTCTTTGACATACTTGAGAAAAAGTGAAAATAGCTTAATAAATCTAGTTGTTATTAAGGAAAAAGTATAGAGCAGAATCAATCTGCTTAATCTTGATGAATACCTAATCTCTCCATCAATTCTATTCTTCTTTTAGCTAAAGCAAAGAATAGTTCTGATACTTCTTTAGTTTTAGCTAGTTTAGGATCCTTTTCTAGCAAATTCTTGTATTGTTGAGCGAGAGTAGTTGTTCCAGATGCTAATGAGTTAGCAAGTTTCATTGCTTCTTCATATTCTTGTTGCATAAGAGAATAGGAGAATTTTATATTTGGATTTATTTTTACATCATCTTCAGGGATTAAATCAAGATTTAAAAGTAATATCCATGAGAGACTATCAAATAACTCTGGTTCAACCTGATCACAAATCTTTTTCAAATCAACATATCTTTCTTCTCCAACTGCACTCATAAGTATCACGACGTTATAAATAACAAATAACTGAAGTATTTATATCTTTTTACTCCAATATGCTGTCAATTGAGATTTCATTGTTTGATAGCTATGACTAGAATTATCTCTCTTAAGAAAATGAGCTCAACATTTTCTTTTCCAAAAGTATCTGAAATAAGTCTATTTAGCTCATCTGGTTCAAATTGTCTTAGTTCACCTAAAGACTTTCTTGGTGTAAAAATCTGGAAACCATGTGTTAAATATCGTAACGCTTCAAACAGATAACTTTCGAAATTTAAGATCTCATAGAAAGCAACTTTACCGCCTGGTTTAAGAATTCTATACACTTCTTCAATCAGTTCTTTAGACTTATTTTTGTCAAGAAAACCTAGAGTAAGTATAGAATTGATTCTATCAAGAAAATCTCTCTTCAGTGGGATATTATCGGGTTTAGAAATCAAATTCTGATAAAATGGAACAAGTGTTTCTTTGGCATATGGTAAGAGAATATTAAACCTATTCGGAGTATCT
>CAZPXJ010000374.1:0-1746 GCA_964590855.1 uncultured archaeon | reverse complement strand
CAATCGCTCCTACATCTAATCCTTTTGTGGGTGATGCTGCCAGTAATATTTTGGGATGTTGCGAAAGCTCACGAGCCAAGATTAATTTCTGAAGATTCCCTCCCGAAAGATTGTGGGCGGGTATTAATCTGCTGGGAGCTTTTATGTCAAATTTCTCGATGAGATTTTCTGTATAGTTCTTTATTGCTTCAAAATCGAAAAGAAAACCCCTCTCATTAGAAATAGTAGAACTGCGGTGTATACCCAATATCGCATTCTCTTCGATGGATAAGTTAAGAACGAGACCTCTTTCCATTCTATCCTCTGTGATATGACCTATTCCCCTATCACGAATATACCTGGGTGACTTGTTTGTTATATCAATATCTTCCAAGTAGATTTGGCCTTTGCTTACGTGACGGAGACCTGTGATTACCTCAACAAGCTCCTTTTGACCATTTCCAGCAACACCGGCTACGCCAAGAATCATGCCTTTCTTGACCACCATGTTTATACCTTTGAGTGCGAACTGCCCTCTATCGCTCTGCGTCCAGAGACCCTTGATATTGAGAACAACCTCCTCACCGGTAGATTTTTCCTTATCACATTTGAAGAGTACTTCTCGACCTACCATTAGCTTAGCGAGTTCTTCTTTGGAAGTTTCGGATGTATTTATAGTTCCTCGCACCTGTCCGTTCTTTAGGACAGTTACTCTATCGCTTACTTCCATGACCTCATTGAGCTTGTGAGTTATGAAGACTACAGACCGACCTTCAGCCTTCATTGATCTAAGGAATAAAAAGAGCTGAGAAGATTCTTGCGGGGTTAGTACAGAGGTAGGCTCGTCGAGAATAAGAATATCAACATCACGATACAAAGCTTTCAGAATTTCACACCGTTGCTGTTCGCCTACTGAGAGTTGCCAAATTTTTGCTGAAGGATCTATTTTTAATCCATATTTATCCGATAGATCTCGAATTTTTTCTTCGGCAGAATCCAAATTTAGAAGAGGCCATCTTTCTGATTTCAGACCTAGTACAACATTTTCTGTAACAGTAAGTGTTTTTACCAACATAAAATGCTGGAATACCATTCCTATTCCTAAGCCAATAGCATCTTGTGGTTCTTTGATTGTTGCCTTTTTACCTTTAATATATATTTCACCTTCATTGGCTTGATAGACGCCATAAAGAACATTCATAAGTGTAGTTTTGCCGGCTCCGTTCTCGCCAAGCAAGCAGTGAATTTCTCCTGCTCTGAGTTCGAAGTCAACATTAGCATTGGCAACAACATCCGAGAATCTCTTTGTGATCCCCTTCATCTCTATCATTTTGGAGATATCAGAATCATTCATTTATTTTCACCTTTGAAACTAGCTGTCGATGCGACCCGAAATGAACTTCCCCGTACCCGGTTTTGTTACAATCTGACCCTCTCTCATTATCACTTTACCTCTTACAATTGTCATAATAGGTGTGCCTACGACTTTTTCACCGTCAAACAGAGTTACTTTCTGTTTAGAGTGAAGTGCCTTAGATTCAATTGTCATCTCTTGATTCATATTTACAATGACAAAATCTGCATCGGAACTTACTTGAATAGAACCTTTTTGGGGAAAGATTCCTAATATCTTCGCAGGATTTGCAGAGAACACTTCAATAAGTCGAAACAAACTCATTTGTCCCTTATTTACGCAATTGAGAAGTAGTGGTAGAGTTGTTTCTACTCCTGGTCCGCCAGACCTAGCTTTGAATATATTTTTCCAGC
>CAZPXJ010000373.1:0-1749 GCA_964590855.1 uncultured archaeon | reverse complement strand
GAGGATTCAAGATCAAGGAATAAAGAAAAGCGATTCTGTTGTAAGTCGTGAGTTTATGTTTGTTTCAGCAGATGGAGAAAATGCCACAGTTATGGCTTTAGATAACTATGAGACTTTTGATGATTTGGTTAAACGCTTACCAATAAAGAAGGAAATAGGTGAAAATATCCAAGGTTTCATCTATGAAGATAAGAACTATTATCTAGATTGAATAACTGATTTTCTGTAAGTTGGATAACGTTTTTATTAAGGATTTATCTTTTCGTTTTGATTAAAAATGTCTCAAGAGGAAATTGCTTGGGATCTCAGTGAAATATTCAAAGGAACAACTGACCCCAAAATAGAAGAAACAATCGTAGGGCTGGAAAAGAGATCTGATGATTTAGTCCAACAGTTTAAGGGAAAAATCAATGTATCTGGTTTCAGTCATGCGGATTTACATAACCTTCTTCAATTACAGGAAAAATTCTTTGCAGATTTAGCCGAGTTGAACCAATTTGCCAGACTATCTTTTGCCGGTAATATGACTAAACCTGAATTTAGAGCTCTTCAAAATAAAACAGAAGAGTTTTCAACTAAAACAAGAAAGAAATTAGCTTTCTTAGAACTAGAAATAAGTAGTTATGTCTATGAAAATAAAGATGTACTACAAGATTCAACCTTAGTAAACTATAAACATGCTATTGAAAGAATTATACGTGCTCATCCACATAAATTAACAGAACTAGAAGAACAGTTAATCTTAGAAAAGGATCAGCACGGTGTTGTAGCTTGGCAACAGCTACAAGCTAAATGGTTGAATACAAGGAAATTTGATGTAGAGGTAGAAGGAGAGCTAAAATCTTTATCATATGGAGAAGCTAATGGACTTCTTGGTCATTCTGACAAACCTACAAGAACTTCAGCAAATAGAGCTATATACGGTCTATTAGGGAAGGATCAAGAGATATTCTCATCCGCTATGCAAAGTATATGCAGTGATTGGGTTAAGGTCTCTGAGAGAAGAAAGTATGATTCTCCAATGCATCAGAGTTTACTTGCAAATGATGTGGACCAACAGACCATTGACAATCTTATGATTGCAATTGAAGAACACGTAGGCATTTACCATAGATATCTGAAGTTGAAAACTAAATTACTTAATTTACCCACATTGGGCTGTGAAGACGTTGTCGCTCCCCTACCAGATTCTCCAGACATAAAATATAGTTGGGAACAAGCTCAAGAAATTATACTTGAAGCATACGGGAAATTTGACGAAAGTTTCTATTCTACAGCAAAGGATATGTTTGAACGCAATCACATAGATGCAAGTCCTAGATTTGGAAAAAGAAATGGTGCATTTTGTTCAACTTGGTACAACGGAAAAACATCCTACATCTTACAAACCTTTACTGGAGCACTATCAAACATTTATACCTTGGCTCATGAATTGGGTCATGCTGTTCATGGCTATCTTGTTACAAGAGAACAATCCTTTGGTAATACTCGCTATCCCATGGTGATTGCTGAAGTGGCTTCTATTTTTGGAGAGCTATTAGTAACTGATCTTCTTCTAGAAAAAGCTGAAACAAAAGAAGAGAAAAAAGCAATTTTGAGCAGAGTTCTTGATGGAGCTGGAATGGCTACATTCCAAGTTAGTGCTCGTGTTTGGTTTGAACAAGGAATGTATGATACAATTAAAGCTGGAAAACTGTTAGATGGAAAGACCATCTCAGAACTTTGGACATCCTCAAGAGATAGAATATA
>CAZPXJ010000372.1:0-1764 GCA_964590855.1 uncultured archaeon | reverse complement strand
CAAAGCTGAGCCCGATCATAGCCCGGGGGACAAATTTAGGTTGATTAATAGCCTTATCGGCATCTTTATAAACGAATTCAACATCTCCGTTCTGGTTATCGTCCCTTGGATTAATATTATCATTATCAGGACTGTAAGAGGTGTCATGACCCTTAAGAGTATTTGGAAAATAGAAATCCAGTCCTGCGCTGAATACTATTTCAATTCTCTCAGACACCCTGAAATGATTTTCAAAGCCTGTTCCGAGGCCCCACTGTTTAGATACAACATCAAAATCTTCATTACCCCCTATAAACTTGAAATTGCCTTTGAATGAAGAATACCTCGGTCCAAACTGCAGGTAGGAATTGTTTACTCCAAATATTGATTTTTGCAGAAGAAAATCAAGCCTGTAATCAAAGGCGAAGCCGGCTTTTTCAGGCACTCCGTTTGTAGCGTTGTTAATAAAGATTCGCCTGGCATCTAAAGCAATTCCGGGATTAAACAGAGTACATCCTATCCCTATACGAAAATCAAAAGGAAATTCATCGGCAATATCTTTCAGTATAAGGTTAGTCTGAATGCTATATCCTACACTGTAACCGGTCATTATAGATGCATGTAAACCAGTGGTTTTCTTTTGTGTTGTTTGCCCGATTCCCAGGGTACTTAAAATTATTATTCCTGCTATTAATGTATATATTCTACGCTTATTCATTAGCCTTAGGTTTTCTTGCATTAACTATTGAATCTTAAACGCAGATTTACTGAATTTATTTAAGAAAGTGAATAACATCAGATATCGAGTATTATAGGACCGATTTCGCCGGACGAAGAGGGGCTAGATCAATTTAGCGATGAGACAGACTGCAGCAAGGACCAAAGAAGACAAAAGACAAAAGGCGCAAGACAAAAGGCTGGAAAATATTTCGTAATTTTAGTGATGACCAGCAACCACCAAGAGGTTAATTATAGGCAGCTTAACGCTTGTTAATTGCAGCATACAATGGAGAAAAGATAACTATAGACCAACTTTAGAAAGAATGATAATTGACCAGCCATTTTCTTTAACACAAATCAATCCTTTTGCACTAATGGTGTTAAAACAAACAGGAAGTTGCGAATTTAGTATTCCTGAAATATTCTTCGATATGTATTACCCGGGTCAGTACAGAAGAATAATTAAATCGGTAAGATTAACGATTCCGTCTATTACAGGACCTCATACAAATGTAAGTGTAAAGTTGTCGTTAACTGGAAGTAAGATACGAATGGAACCAACTTTAGGTGAAGCAGAACTAATGGATGTGCCTAAACCGGGAACTACTGTTATTTTTTCCAGCACTACTCAAAATGATTCCGGAGGTTTTGAATTAAATCTTAGTGACACCAGGTACTTGCCTTTTGAGGGGGCCGGAGCAATTAGTTCTTGGAAATTGTCCTTACCTGAAAACTTCAAACAGTTTGATTACAATACAATAAATGATGTTATTGTACATATTTACTACTCTGCCAAATATGATAAGTTGTTTAGAGTTAAAGTTGAAGAATTGCCTGGCTTAAAAGGGGAGAGATAAAGAAAAAAAAGGAGAGGCAAAGGGCATGGATTTAGAGGGTTAGCGTGGGGCTATTTAATATATAATGGCTAACCGGAGCGCAGCGAAGCTTGGCGAAAGCATACGAAGTGTAGTGAGTCAATTATAGGCAAAGAGGGGCGACCGTTAAGAATTGATCCGGTGGATCAATTTAGGGAGCAGCCAGATTGCAGCAGAGGTTTAAGATAAA
>CAZPXJ010000371.1:0-1768 GCA_964590855.1 uncultured archaeon | reverse complement strand
AAGAGTAGACCATATAGTTGCGGACAGCGTTAAACTAGGCGATAATGCAAAAGTTACAAAACTAGAAGCTACAAACATAGATGCTGAAGATTCTGCTAAATATAATTAAATACAGAGAAGCATTCAATTTAGGTCTCTGAAAATCGGAGACTTAATATTCTCCTTTTATCTAAACAAAACAGGTAATAAAAATGCCAGCTGTAAATAGATCAAGATATGACATCTACGCAGACATTATTTCCGTTTTGCAGTTTTACAATGAAGCAGGTATATCTCAGATTGCTAGAAGAGCTAATCTTCCTATCGACCGGGCTAAAGGATTAGTAGAATTCATGGTATCGAGAGGGTTGGTATTAAAACAAGAGAATCCCAAAAAACGTCCTAATATTTTATATCTTGGTACAAATAGAGGTTATCAATATTACGAGTTGTATAAACAGTTACACCATATGGTTGTTGAGATAACAGATGATGAACTCGAATTTGGAATTGGTTTTGATATGAAGTAATCTTTTGTTTTCAATCAAAATCTATTTTACTTTATTCTCAAGTTTTACACCTATGCTTCATTTCCGTAAATTTACTGAAAATGATTGGACCAGCTTTGAAGAAATAGCAGAGGAAGCTTTTGCTAGAGAAAATATACAAAAAGAGAATTTCTTACGGATGCTTGATGATGAAGGTCTAGTAGGAGCTTTCAGAGAGGAAAAATTTGTTGGATATGTAAGATTGCTGCTAATGGAAGAATATGGACATCTTGGTCAGATAGCTGTTGAAAAATCAGAGAGGGGTAAAGGCTATGGGAATGAATTAATGGAATATGCAATAAGATATTTTGAGAACAAAAATGTTGGTAGTACAGGATTATATGTTGAAACAAAGAACATCCCTGCAATTTCTCTTTATGAGAAATACGGATTCAAGAAGAAATCTGAATCCTGGCACTATTGGATAAATGAAGAGCATATTGAGAATATCTCGAAGAATTATCAACAGAAAGATAATTTGGAATTTCGAATTTTAACTCCTAATGATTTTGACACAGTAGTTAAAACTTTTCCAGATATTAATTCCAAAGAGCTTAAGGTTCATCTCGATAGACCAAAAACAATAGGATTGAGTGGAGGAAATTCCATTCCTCTTGGATTGTTTGCAAGTAATGAATTAATTATTTATGGAAGATATAACCCCGAATTTCCAGGTTGTAGACCTTTTCTAATCACAGATATAGGATATCTGGATGATTTCATTGTTGGACTGAATGAATATAGTACTAAAGATCATTTTCGAATCACATTTGACAGAAATAAAGAACTGTCAGATTTCTGCGAAAGTAGAGGTTATCGTCTTCACCACCATCTGTTTTTAATGGAAAAGAAAATGAAGTAATAGTTTATTTATTCAGCATTAAGATTTTGTGTCTTTAAATAGTATTTTTGAGATTCACTATTGGATGAAAGATGAAGCTTCAAAGCAGATATTAGAAGCAGAGGTAATAAAAGATAAATTCCCTTGTTATAAGTATGCAGTGGTTTTTCTAGAAGCGGAAGATATTATTCAAAGGAAAATAGGATATTCACTACTTGCACCACTATTCAAACTATTACCTCAAGAATTACAAGAATATGTCAGTTATATGTGGGAGATTGATCCCGAGAAGCGAAAAATGCCCTATACCTTTGTGAGATGCTGCGAAAAGATTTTTACAGAGTAATTTGTAGAGAGAAATAGACATCAAAATAGCTTTTCTCATGTATTAATCGAGCTC
>CAZPXJ010000370.1:0-1791 GCA_964590855.1 uncultured archaeon | reverse complement strand
GACAACACAAGTTATCTGAATAGAATAATCAACGCTGGTTTTGATGGTTGTTATCTTGATATAATTGATGCGTATGAATATTATCAAGATACTTTCCCAAACGCTGAACAAGATATGATTGATTTTGTAGGTAATCTGAGTTCATATGCTAAGTCCATAAAGAGTGACTTTCTTGTCTTTGCTCAAAATAGTGAGCAGTTATTAGAAAACTCCGAATATTTTGATTCTGTCGATGGAATAGGAAGAGAAGATGTTTATTACTTTGATAATAGTGAAAATGACTTAGAAGAAATTACCGAGATTACCTTTTACCTTGATTTAATGACTACAGCTGGAAAACCTGTATTAATAGTTGATTATCCTACTCGAGAAACTAAAATCTATGATGTTTATGAAAAATCTATGAATGATGGTTATCTTTCATATGTAGGTCCTAGAGATTTACACAAATTAAGATATTATGATTTTGCAATGCCAGATTAGAATACTTGTTGTTTGCTCAGAAATTTGGTAGTCCTTTCTTATTGTTCCTTCTCTGTTTTATAAGGGTTCTCTACACATCCGGGGCCAGTGAAAGTTTCCTCTAGTTTAAAACTCTGAATATTCCCTTCTTTATCTAATATTAGTTCTCCTTCGAGAATGTGGATTCTGGGATACATCGAAAATCCATCTTCATCAAAGTGATATTCAATCAGAACAACAATCTTCTCCCCTTCTAATTGTTTGACACCTCTTAGATAGAAATCCTCGAATTCACATTGAGGTTGCAGTGGATCACCCCAACCTGTCTCCCTATGAACAAAATCTAGCGCAATGGCTGAAATCTTTTCTTGATCTTCATAAAGAGTATTTTTTGGTGAATATTCCTTGGGATAATATCTGAAGTTGCAATGTGAATACCCATCAGCGATAGTTTTTGTACGTTCAAATCGAACCCATTTTTCTACAGCATCAGCAAGTAAGTGATCATATTCACATAGAATTGAACCTAAGTCTTGTCTTTTGTTTTTTTCGAAAATCTCAAAATAGAGACACTTTTGAATATCAACGCCAAAGACTGAATCAATATCATATGACACTATCGCGTTGAAATATTCATTTTCATATAATTCAGTATTACTTTTCTTAGATCCTTCTACAAATTCTTTCCAGGGATTTTCACTTTCTTCAAGTTTCTTAGCTTGGTTCTTAATTATTCCATCCATCATTATTGAGTAAATAGAGATGATGTGCTTTTTGAGATCTTCATGAGAAAGATTTTCGTCTTCAAGAGCTTTGTCAAATGCTAAAACAAAGACGGAGTTGATTCCATGTCTTTTACTCAAACTGGTCGGCATGAGACTGAGACTCTTATTATAGAAGTCATTAAAGGCTTCATCATACTTGATGCAAAGTTCTTTGCCTTTTTCTTCACCAAATACTGAGATTATGTGATCAGTTGTCAATTTATGAAAAAACAACATAAGTTGCTCAATGAAAGTATCATTATCCTGAGACACAATCATAATAGAACTTTCAGTGTTAAATGTGTTTTCTTGTGATATTTCCGACAAGTTTTGTCAATTATTTGTACCAATCAAGCCCTACATAAAGTTTATAATGCATAATCACTACATATTTTATTAGTGAATTTTATGAACAAAAAATTGATCAAAATAGGTTTAATTATAATAATGTTGCTTTTTCAAATATGATTTCCATGGATAACGGGGCGAAAGCGCTGAGCATGCTTGAAAGATTAGAGCAGGAAGATAAGATAACGAATGTGATTGATCTGCTGGTGCCTTAATT
>CAZPXJ010000369.1:0-1793 GCA_964590855.1 uncultured archaeon | reverse complement strand
GAAATAGGAGAATTCCATGAAGAAGGAGATTATATTAGAGCAGTGCAAGTAGTTGGCAATCTAGCCTATATCTTTGATGCATCAGGAGAAGGGTTAGAAATACTACTTCTAGAATAAGATTTATTTTTAACAGCGAGCAGAATATTTTTTGATACAATTATTATATATTTAAGATTATTATTTGAACTTGTTTAAACTAAGATTAATTGAAATTTACCTAACAAAGTTTTTCAGTGTTTGAACTTTAAAAAATACGATGAAGAGCAGCTCATTGTCTAATCAATTTTCAGATGAAGAAACTGAGGCCTTAGGTATTGTTACAACTTTCTTCTTACTGAAAAAAGATCCTGAAACAGGGGAGACAATAGTAAACGAAGATACCAAAGTTAAAGCAACTCAAGAAGGATTTGAAGCTTTAACTCAACTTCATTTCAAGAATAAACTACTAAACTGGGAAGTATTACTTCCAAATCTAACCCAAAAGAATCTTCTAGTATTAAAAAACGAACTATATTCACTAACAGAGGAAGGGGAACAAATTGGCAAAGAAACAAGGTCAAAATGGCATAGTAAAAGGTATGATGACATCTTACTTAGATGCACGAAAAGTGAAGCTTATAGCTTGTTTTGTGAGAAAGTCTTTGGCAAGAATCTTATTCAGTTTAATGCTTCAGATATGGAGCAATTAGATACAATGCTAAATTATCTTCAACTCCATCCTGATAATCTAGTCTTGGACATGGGGTGTGGATTAGGGAAAGTTGCAGAATATATCGCTGAACAAACTGGTGCTAAAGTTGTTGGAATAGATTTCTCTGAAGCATCAATAAACTGGGCTAAGGAACACCTTCAGGCAAGGAATGAGAATTTAGACTTTCAACTACAAAATTTTAACAGACTTGATTTTCCTCCATCAACTTTTGATGCTATCATCTCCATAGATACGTTTTATTTTGTGGAGGATTTTGATGTGATGCTTAAAAAACTCAAACAAGTACTTAAACCAGGTGGGCAAATGGGGATTTTTTTTGCTCAAATTATATCTGAGAACGACCCTAAAGAGCTTTTGGAAGCGGAGAATACTAAGTTAGCCAAAGCTTTAACTCAAAACAATTTTGAGTACAAAGTTATAGATTTTACAGAAAATATTAAGAATTTATGGCACAGGGAATTAGCTGCAGCAGAAGAGCTGAAAGAAATGTTTGAGAAAGAAGGGAATCTAGTTCTATATGAGGACAGAATAGCAGATAGCAACAACGTAATCAGATGTCTTGAAAACAATCTACAACGAAGATATTTTTATCACGTAAAATTAGAAAACTAGACAGAAGAAATTTCTTAACTCACATGAAACGCGTTTTATTTTCTTCCCACCAAGAGAGCCATTCTTCTCTAAATTTCCTGCGGTCTTCGTCATGTACTCCTTGAATAAAAGCCCAGAAGGGGTTATCTAACATTCTTCTAATCAACACTATCTATCCTGTATGCCCCATAACATGTAGAGCTACTGATACTCTTCCCGATTAAGGGTATTATTACTATGCTATCGTAGCAAGAAACTCAGCAGGTAATAGTTCTGTTTCTAACATTGAGAGTGTGGAATACGAAATACCTCATCTGGAAGAGTTTACCACTATAACTAGTTTGTTAGTTAGTGCATTAGTAATCTCATTTGTAGTTTTTTAAAAACGTAAAAACAAGTGAGATTCCGTTTTTCTTTTTTACAATTGTCCTTTGTTTTTCTTCTTTACTAGTAAATAGGTCAAACAAACAAACAGTGGCAATGCCATGAA
>CAZPXJ010000368.1:0-1796 GCA_964590855.1 uncultured archaeon | reverse complement strand
CTGCTCCAGTAAAAGTTGGTAATCTTGATCTTGGCTCTGATTTCGAAGATATTGATGTTTCTGGTTCGTATGCTTATCTCACAAATAACACCAATAATGATGGTTGCTTAGCAGTGATTGATGTTAGCACACCTACTGCTCCAGTAAAGGTTGGTGGATATAGTGCAATTGATGGTCTCGATAAAGTATACGTTTCAGGTTCTTATGCATATGTAGGGTTGTATGGTAGTTATCTAGAGATTATAGATATCACCAGTCCTATTAGTCCTAACAAGGTAGGTGAGTATTATACTGACAGTTATTCGAAAATCGAAATAAGTGGTTCATATGCTTATCTATTACAAGACGATGGAATTTCCATTATAGATATTAGCGATTTAGAACACCCAATATTTTCAGGTTCATATGATGATATAAACATATATGATTTTTGCATTGAAGGTACCCATGTGTATCTAGCTTGCGGTACTGAAGGCATCAAAATAGCTGATATAAGTGATCCAACAAACTTCGTTCTCGTAGGTTTTTATAATTATGATTCTGGAGATAATACTGGAGTAAGTTTGCAAATTGACGTAAAAAATTCTTATGTTTATGTCGCAGACTCTGAAGATGGAATTGAGGTTATTAATGTAACTGACCCTTCTAATCCAATAAGTGTATATAGGCATTTTGGTTTTAGTAATTATGTAAATACAGTTTATGTATATGGCTCATATGCAATTGTAAGTGCACAAGATAAATTTATTTCACACGATTATACCTTATATCTTGTAGATATAAGCGATCCAAGCTCACTGTCATATATAAGCCAACGAGAAATATCGGATAGTGTAACTGAAATCTTTGCTAGAGATTCTACTCTCTATGTCCAATGTGGTGGTGATTTTTATATCTTTGATATAGCTGATGATTCTTTACATACTATGTTTTATGAAGAAACCGAAATTGATAAATTTCAAAGTTTATACGTTTCTGGTTCGTATGCTTATGCTTCCATAGGTTCAAACTTTAGTCTCATCGATGTAAGTATACCTTCTGAATCTGATATAGCTTTTTCTTATGAAAATATATATGCGCAGGATGTTATTGTTGAAGATTCCTATCTTTTTATCATAGGATCAGGACTAGGGATCTATCAGATAGATTTCTTTGATTTAGAAAATCCTAACATTAATAGTGTTGGCCACATTCCTCAAGGTGCGTCCAATGAAGTCTTAATCTACTGTGATGTTACTGACAATACTGCTGTAGCTACAGCAGTCTTATATTATCAAAGGAATGGAGGAAGTTTTAAAACGGTTACCATGGTTACTCTAGATTGTATTAATTTCGAGTGTATTATTGGTCCTTTCCTAACAGGTGATACCATCACATATTATATTGTAGCTGAAGATTCCACTGGAATGAATAGGGATACAGATGACAATGGTGGTTTATACTATAGTTATACTATTGAAGAAACTGATCCTCCAATCATTTCCAATGTCGAACTGAATCCACATTCTCCTGTTGCTGATGATATGGTGACAATTAGCTGTTCAGTTACTGATGCTACAGGAATACTTCAAGTGCTATTACATTATAGTGTAAACAGTGTTTCTAAAATGCCTATTGAAATGACTCATACAACAGGCTCAACATATTCAGTAGATTTAGGACCATTTGATGCATATGCACTTATTGAATTTAATATTAGTGCGACAGATACTACATTTTATGGAAATTATGCTGTAAAAGATTGTAGTTCTAGTGATTTTACGGTGGGAACCTCAACAGCATCATATGGGCAGATG
>CAZPXJ010000367.1:0-1801 GCA_964590855.1 uncultured archaeon | reverse complement strand
AACCGATAGCTACACCCACATCAGCTTGTGCTAAAGCAGGAGCATCATTAACTCCATCACCCACGAATAAAATGACATTTTTCTCATTTTGATATTTCTTAACAACATCTACTTTTTGTTCAGGTAGAACCTCAGCATGTATCTCCTCTATTCCTACTTGATGTCCAATAGCTTTTGCTGCACGAACATTATCTCCGCTAACCATAACTACCTTGATTCCCATTTGTTTTAAGATGTCCACTGCTTCTTTTGATGTTGGTTTGATTGTATCAGCAATTGCAATGAGACCGATAATAATTTTATCTTCAACTAACAGCATGACAGTTTTCCCTAGTTCTTCCAATTTTACCATCTCTTTTTCGTTAGTTTCAGAGATCTCTATTTGTGCTAATTCTACTAATTTTCTATTTCCGAATAAATAATTAGAACCTTTTAAAGATGCTTCTATTCCTTTTCCAGGATGAGCTTCAAAATCAGATATCTCTTGGATTTCTAACTTTTCTTCAATAGCTTTTTGAACGATTGCTTTGGCTATTGAGTGTTCTGAACCTTTTTCTAAAGATGCTGAGATAAGGAGTAGACCTTTTTTATCTAAATCATCTTTTAGAGATACAATGTCTGTAACTCTTGGTTTTCCTTCAGTAATTGTGCCAGTTTTATCTAGGAGTACAACATTGGTCTTTCTGGCTATTTCTAGAGAATCTCCACTTCTGATCAATATTCCATTGGTTGCTCCTAACCCAGTACCTACCATTATAGCTGTAGGAGTTGCTAATCCTAGAGCACAAGGACAAGAAATTACTATTACAGTAATGGCAATAAGAAAAGAGAAAAGGAAAGTTGAAGAAATTCCGGATGCTATTGTCTCTGGAAGATTTTCTAGTGATATCACGTTTGCTTGTAACAATGAAAACCAGATAGCAAATGTTATAGCTGCTATTATTAAAACAGCTGGCACAAACCATGCTGAAATTCTATCTGCAAGCTTCTGGATAGGAATTTTGGAAGTCTGTGCTTCATCCACCATTTTAATAATTTGATTAAGTGTTGTTTCTGCACCTATTCTTGTGGTTCTCATCTTCAGAAAACCATTTTCATTAATGGTTCCACCTGTAAGCACAGCATCTTTTTCTTTGAAAATAGGAACACTTTCCCCAGTGATCATACTCTCATTCACATATGACTTTCCTTCAACAACAATGCCATCAACGGGTACACTATCTCCAGGTTTGATAAGACAAATATCATCTAGTTGAACCTCATCAATAGGGATTTCTATCTCCTCACCATTTCTTTCAATTATAGCTGTATCTGGTCGTAGTTCTACTAATTTCTTGATTGCTTCAGATGTTCTTCCCTTAGCTATTTCTTCTAAATATTTTCCAAGGAAAATGAAAGTTAAAAGTATTGCAGAAGTTTCAAAAAACACTGCACCAGAATATAGTGGATTACGATAACTGTAGAAAATTGAGAATAGACTATAGAAGTAAGCTGCACATGTACCAAGAACTACAAGAACATCCATTGATGCACTCTTATTAATCACACTTTTCCATGCAGCTTTGAAGAAAGGATATGCTATAATGAATTGAATAGGAGTTGTCAGAATTAACTGTAAGAAATTTGATAGCAACATTCCTGAAAATATTTCTTGACTACTTAACCAATGAGCAAATATGGGGAAAAGTCTGTCAAACGGTGGCATATGCCCCATTGCGAAGATGAAAACTGGGAGAGCAAGAACTAGACTTCCTAAGAATCTATTTCTCATATCAATAAGTTGTCTGTTTTGCATGAAAGC
>CAZPXJ010000366.1:0-1809 GCA_964590855.1 uncultured archaeon | reverse complement strand
ACATATGTGACCACTACTGCACTCGGATATCATATATTAATCATAACTGATCCTTTCTGCGCGCAAATTTGTTTATTGTTTACTCTTTACTATAATCCCAGGTCGTGCGAGTAAATTATGGTTATCAAGTAGTTTGAGGACTCTGCCCAGTTGATTGTGCCCAGAGATTCTCAAATATGGAGGCACAAGATAAAACGGTTGATTCACTATTTGAATAAGTCGCCAAACCCAGATCAATGGAGTCCTCATCTTCCTTTTCTTCAATGACCAGGGATAACTCTCTATCCGTGACGACTGTCGTCAGGCTTGTTTGTATAGATTTATTGAGATAGCGCAACTCTATTTGAGGATATTCCTTTATCCATTCGACGTCCCTCACATCGACTGGTTTATCAGTTCCAATCAATATTCGAACTTCAATCTCCTTATCTGCTTTCTTTCTTACAATGTCTAATATCCCAAGTTTTTCGTATTTCTTCAGTGTATTTGCGCGCGAAAATATCACAAGTATTTCTTCAGTAGCAGATGACAAAACCTTTGAAATCAGAGATGTAGTTTCCTCCGAGTCATTGATTGTTTCGATAAATTCTCTCTTTAGATTCTCTTCAATTTCCTTGATTCTGTGTTTGGCCGGTATTGCCTTCTTCCATAACATCTCAAAGAAATACTCTTGTTGTTCCACCAATACTCTAAGAGTACTGTGAATTAGTAATGGAGGCGGTGAAGATTCGACAATTCTTGCACTCGCCGTATAGTGAATCCCATCACATAGTCCAAAATTTCCCTTAACCTCATCTAAATGACGGAGTTCACATATCTCCATCAGTTCCTTGCAATATCCGATATTATCGGGTGTAATCTCCGTAATAAAACGTAATCGTACGTTTCTATTTTTTAATTCTCTATAGACCTCAGATACAGGATCATTGGGAACAACAAACATTGATGGGCACTTAGGGTCACCGCAAATATCAAGAGATTTCCTAAGTTTAGAAAAGGTTTCAATAGTCGTATTAGCTATGTTCTCAGTACCGTAAAATACTTCTGTTATCTCCTCAATATCTGCCAGTGTAGTATCAGATGAGATTACCATTCAACCTACACCCGAAACTGGAAATACAAACTGACATACCTTGATGACCTCCAATCATAACTGGTTCCCGTAATGTGAATAACAGGATATAAGGTTTCTTCTTCACACTAGATAGGTCGTGGGATGTGATGGGATACGAACACCATCAAAAGTTACGATGTTGGTCTAATTTTTTACCTTGTACATTCAGTATTCACTCGGGCCAATGCACGGGCCCGATGTAAATCCAATGCACGGGTCTCAAGTCAAATGCAGTTATGCATCACACGCAAAGGGATTTTTACACAATATTAGGACCTAGATGAATAGTATAGAATTTGGCGCACAAATAAAGGAAAGGTACAAAGTATTACTTCTGAGTCTAACCTCAACCAGGTGATGTGTTTATTTCATGAGGCTCGGTTCAGTTACGTTCAAGTTGTAGATCACGTTAAGGAACAAGTTATCTGCCTCATGTCCTGGAATAACTTGAACAATATGGTCCTCTATAGTATGTTCACCAATAGGTAGAGGTTTAAGCATCAACCACCAACCATCTAGAAGAGATCTAAATGTCCCTGCAGGAAGAGAGAACATGTTATCCTTCGGAAAAGTCATATTATAGAAGTCTGTAGTAAAGCGATACTGGTCGACATTTTCAACATCCTTGCCATCTATTGCTATCCTGTGCTTTGCCCAATCATTTCTCGCCTTAACACATTTTTGTAAATCTTCAT
>CAZPXJ010000365.1:0-1809 GCA_964590855.1 uncultured archaeon | reverse complement strand
CTTTGAATCCTGGTCTCTCTTCTACGTGACTGTCTCCAGAAACATCTTCATCTACAAAAGTTTCTAGAACATGTCTATAGCCTATAGATTGTATTTTTTTATCAATAACATCAAACTGAGTATCTCTACCTGACTCTTGATCAGCTGTACTAACTCTCACATACGTAACAACATTCACATGCATAGTTTCCAAAAAGGTGGGTACTTCTTATAAGCTAATGTAATCCCCAAAAAATACTTTGATGTTATAGATAACCTAGAGATTATTGTCGGAAAAAGAGGAGAGGAGGTAGGAGAACTTAGAAAAGGTGAAACTATGAAGAGAAAAATATTCTAAAGTTTTAATCTTCCTCCAACTCTATAGTTTTTTTGTGAAAAATGAAGCGTTCCCAATCGAACGTAATTTCTCCATTACCATGTTTAGTGAAAAGTACATCCATTTTTCCTGCAGGGGTGATGATGTAATAATCCATACATTCAGGATCATCATTCTTAGGTATCAAAGGTGTAATATTCTTATCAACCCAATTCTCATCAGTTAGAAATAGTAAGCCATCCCTGAGCTGTATATCTATTTTAAGAGTTCGTTTATAAGTTTCATACCTTCCACTTAACGCTTTGAGATGCTTTTTCTTCTTATAGAAAGGTATTGCTTCTTCTGGATCCTTACCAAGAAGTAAGGCAAAAGCGTTTAACATGAGATGTAATGGTATCCAGTTTACATTTTGAAGTTGAACATAAGTTAGCTGTAGTTCAGGAATAAATCCTATCCAACCACCTGAAACTCCTGACATTCCACCATGAGTAATCAAACGATATCCAAAGAAGTTTTCAAAAATTTTCCACCCATACCCATATGTTGCTGACATATCGGGATAGAAATGGAAATATTGAGCCTGTACATTTTTATTGTGTGGCTGCCACATTTCTTTTACAAGGTCTTCTCCGAGTATTCGAACTCCTTTATATTCTCCGCCATTCACATGACATAGGATATAATTTGTCATTTCTCTTACGCTAGAAATTAATCCACCAGCACCTGCTATAAAAGGTCCAGAGAGAAGATCTTTAGGTTCTCTAAACATCTCGTTATTAGCTAAGCCATAGTTGAATCCTCGTGAAGTATCAGAATCTTCCTCTGCTTTCTTATTGGAAAAAGTGCTCCTGTTCATTCCTAGAGGAGTAAGGATATTTTTGTCAATATACTCCTCATACTTCTGACCACTGATTTTTTCGATAATTTGACCAAGTAGAACAAAACCAGCATTCCAATAGTAATATTTCGTATCAGGAGGACTCAGAATTTCTGTACTAGCTTCATTGAGGTGGAAATAGAAATCGTCCCAATTTCCCATTGGAAATTCAGGAGGATTGTTCCTTACTAGTTTCTGACTCTGCTGAGAGAAATAAAAGGTATTTAGCGAAGGGACACCAGATGAGTGACTCATAAGATGTTTGATTAGAATTGGTTTATCCTTAAATTGTAAATCAAATGGAACATACTTTGAAACAGGATCTTCAATATTTAGTTTTCCTTGTTCATGTAATTGTAGAATACCAAAACATGTAATCGATTTAGTAATAGAAGAAACACCATAAAGAGTGTCTTTGGTTGCTGGTTTGACGTTTTTACCGCTTTCTCTTAAACCGAAAGATCTGTTGTAAACTTCATTATTATCTCTAGTGATATATACTGAAATCCCTGGAACCTTCAGATCCCTCATAACTTTGACTACTTCTTTTTCGAATTTCTTTGCGAAATTCTTCATATCGACTTCGGGGGTGTTCATATCTATTCACACTCTGCAA
>CAZPXJ010000364.1:0-1818 GCA_964590855.1 uncultured archaeon | reverse complement strand
TTTCAAGAGACTATTGCCAGAAAAGAATCCAGTGTTAAAACATTGCAATCAACGGAATGGCTGGTCTCCTTCTATCCCAATGTTGGATGATTCTAACTAGCTGCCCATTTTTAGAATTATAGGTTCCAGGAACTCTTAGGAGGCATGAATTAACTGAGGGTCTATGCTATGGATCATGTTTCTTATTCGTAAGGAAATCCCCTGCAAACCTCATGAAGGATAGAGTGGCAAACACTTTGGAACATGGTAGTAATTATGGGAATTTCAGTCCGTATAACTCCAAATCTGCGGGGCCAGGATAAGCTGGTTTGCCAGGATGTCTTGTGACTATATGGACCTCACATGTGTCGTCCGTGGTTTATAATATGAACAATAAAGACATCCATACCTCCAATAGTCAGATGGTTTACGTGCCTTGAGGGGTCTATCTGGCTTAGGCCATTCTAGATTCTTGTTTTCTAACTCAAGCATGCGAAGCATTTCCTTTCTTATTTGTTCATTGTGAATTCGACGCTGCTCATTCTCTTTCTCAAGTGCGTCAAATCTATTAGTAGACTTGTAAGCCTCCCTTAGATGGGTAAGGGCTTTTGTAATTGAAACCACTGGAATATTTATGACTTCAGAATACCATAATTCCTTTAATCTCTCTACTTCTATGATGTAATCTTTTGCTTCTTGTTCTGTCCAACCCCTTTTTTCTACTAGTTCACTCAATCCTTATTCTCCTCGCCGTGCTTAATCTCTGGACAATCATGCTCCTCAAGCGATGGCTCATCGCCCTTTAGGCCACAGTATCGGCATGCCCAAACATCACCAGTCCATGAGGCCTTGTAAATCCTTGGTGACGTAGGTGACGTAGGTGACGTGACTTTTTGGTCACCCATTAAAATATTTTCTTGGTTGTCTTCTTCTAAGTCTGCATTTTTTTCAGAGGGGTCTGAAAAATCGACGTCACTTAGGTCACTTAGGTCACCAAGCCCTTTATTTCTGCCTAGGTTTAGATTTCCATCTGGATTCCATTGTAGAACTATAGGACGTATTCCAATAAAGTCGATGTATGGGTCATTCCGTAAAAGGTCAAAAACATCTCTAAGTTTGTGGTTATGCTTTAACGTCAAGAGTTTTCCTTCTATCTTTCCGTCTTTACCTAGATGGCCCATAGCCAATGAATCACGATTACACACTAGCTTTGTTGCTTCACTGGAACTAATCCCATTAGTAATGTTGTAAGTCTCTTTTACAACCTGTCTAAATAACTCGTAACATCCATTTTTTGGATCTCTTGGAATGCCCACATGATGTTTGAATTGTCCTAGCATGAACTGGATTATTTCCATAGCCTCGTTTGCGTCATGGACATCAACGACATTCTTTAGTTTCAATCGGGCTATAGCAATGGATGTCCTAAGTAGGGAATCGTACTTTCTAAATATCCCGTCTGCATCAGTCTTGGCCATTTGTATGAGGAAGTAGTTTAAGAGGCGCTCCGCGTCCTCTGAGACTATAGGGTTAAATGTTCTGGCATACGCAAGATATTTCTGTAGTTTTTCGATGTTACCCTTATACATTCCCGCTTTGTAGTTCCTTGCGACCTGATTTCTGGTCCTTGTATAGTCGTCTATGAAATTGGGGTCTCTATTTTCTCTGAAGATAAAGATAAGGTCAAACCTTTGAATAACCTGAAGTAATATCGGAAACTCCTCTATCGTTACCTTATCATCGTGCTTCCATTTGTTATCCAATGGGTTCGCCGTAGCAAGTACTGAAGCGTGACATTCAATATCGGCAGGGAATCCATATTTGACCATATTTGTTCTT
>CAZPXJ010000363.1:0-1822 GCA_964590855.1 uncultured archaeon | reverse complement strand
CTAAAAGCATTTTTCCAAGATTCAGATAATAAGAATACTAATAAAAAGGCAAGAATAGATAAGGCAACAAGCCGGTTCACAGACACATCAAAGACTTTAGAAAAAGAACTTCATGAAATTATAGAAAAAGATTATTCAGAATTGAATGCTGATACTACACAGTTGGATAATGAACTAGAAGCAATAAAAAGTTCACAAAATAATTCAACAAGTACGCTAGAACAAAATATCCATAATATTATGGATGCTTTAAATAACGATTTGAAGAACATCTCGAATTCTTTTGTAGGTAATAATGAAAGTTCAATCAATAACGCAAAAGGTAATATAACAAAATTAATCTCAGATCTATTAGGAGATTTCTCTACACGCGTTAATAATCTTGAAACAGAACTTAAAAGAGACCTTGATGGCCACGTAGACAGACATATAAACATTGCAAATGAACTCAAACCTAAAATGGAACAAATTTTAGAGAAATATTTAGAAAGAATGGAAAAAATAATAACTGATTTAAAAGAAAGAATCTCTAGATTATTAGGTGAACATACAAATCAAGTAAATAGCACAACAGGAAGAATTGAATCCAATATCCATTCTAAAGTTGATAACAGACATGTAGAACTTAAAGATTTGGTAACCTCGTATAAAAATAAAGCTTTGACTTTATTGGAGAATCTACTTGTTCAATCTAATAGATTTAGTGATCTTGCTGAAGGTATAGCCAATCAAGGATTTTTCTTTGGTAAAAAGAAGAAAGAGAAATACATTAACAGCTGGAAAGTGATTGAAAATGAAGTTGCAAATATTTCACGCCCATTTAAAGATGACTTCATAAATGATTGCACTAAATATGTTGATGACACTCAAAATACCTCAAATGAATTAAAAACTGAAGTAAGTGATACTATTGCTGCTGAAAATAAATCTTTGTCAACAGAAACAAATGATCTTGATAAGAGGGCGCAAGAAACCATAAGTGCAGAATTAGACATACTTGCTAAAGATATGGCAGGTGAGATTAATGACACCCTACAATCTGGAGTAAATGATTGTTCCGATACTACTGTAAAATTAAAGGATACTTTAGAAAAGAGCCTAAAAGAACATCATCATGATTATGATGATGCAATAAATGAGCATAAAGACCAATCGTTAAAACACTATACTGACTTTGATTCAGATATAAAATCTAAAAATGAAACTTGGGTCACAGAGGTTGATTCCAAGATTACTGGTGGTAAGACTGATGTGTCTAATGAAACGAATACTCAAATTTCTAACATTAATAATTTCAAAGCAAAACATAAAAAGACTGTTGATGATCGATTAGCAAAAGTACGCTCTGATTTCAATAATTCCAAATCTAACTCTTCACAGAAAATTGATGCTGAAATAGATTTATGGAATAATGAAGCTGCAGATCTGAATCAAATGATTCAAAGCATGCTAGAGGACCATAAAGCAAAGTATAAAGAAAATGCTACCACACTTCAAAATAGCCTCTCAAATACAACTAAAGATACAGTTCAAAATATTAAAGATGTCATTGCTGATTTTACGCTACAGTTTATGAATTCTATCGATGATACTACTGAAAAAGCGGAAACTACCGAAACTAAATTAAACGATATTCATGACGCCTCCAGAAGTATCCCAGAGATCGCCAAAGTAGCTACATGGCATACAATCGGAAGAGATGCTTTAATAGCAGCTGTAAGAGATGCAGTCTTTCGAACAAAATCATCAATAATTATTGTGACACCTCAAGTCGTTCCAGAAATATTACAAATGATTTCTGAATACGCTTATCAAAGAAAAG
>CAZPXJ010000362.1:0-1824 GCA_964590855.1 uncultured archaeon | reverse complement strand
TCTTGTCCGAGGTGCCCAAGGAGTTGTTTGTAAGATATAATCTGCTCCTAAACTTGGACTACTTCTATATGCCCCAAGTAAGAATGATAGTGTTGGAGAGTATCCAGGACCTGGAAAAGTTCCTCTACTAGTTGAGCAATCTTCAGCAGATGTACGATATGTCATAGGCATGAAAATATCTGCTGTAGCATTAACTAGTAATGGCAGATATTTATATCCAAGAACTTGCTCTTGTAAAGCTGCTGTAGAAATATCTGGTGCAAAATTTAGATAGATATTTACTCCTGTACCAGCACTTAGTTCTTCGGGTATTTCTGAAGTTCTTGCTAAGAATACATTTCCTGTTCCAGCTTTCAATGCTCCTGTTGAAGTAATATCCCAAGTAACATTTATTGTGGAATCAGTATTTCTAAAAACAATCTGTTTTGGATAGATTATTTTTGTCCCCGAATTAGCTAAAGTAAACTCCATCTCATCATAAAGGAAGTTTGCATTAGTATCAGAAAGATTGAAATCGTCAGCCATTACATCTGCATTTGTACTCAACATTGGCAAAACAACAAAGTAGACAATTGCTGCTGCTGAAACTACAAGCGCAATTAACAGAATAGTTGCAATGACAGGACTAACTCCTCTTTTTCTAAATAATTTTAAAGGTCTTGCCCCATTCATACTATAATAGCTCATCTATCATTATAAAGATTCGTTAAATAGGCAATAGAGGCTTTCTAGTGGATTTATCCGCGATAGAGGAAAAAAATTACTGTGGAAGAAAAGAAGAAAAAGATAGAGAGAATATTAAGGATATATTCCTCTTAATTCATATTGTTTAACTATTCTTTCTAATGCTATTGCATATGCTGCAGTTCTCAAATCTCTTGAACAACATTCGTCTGAATAATCATATACACTGTCAAAAGCTCGTATCATAATTTCCTCTAGTTTAGAATTTACTTCTTCTTCAGTCCAGAAGAGAGCATCATTCCCTTGAACCCATTCAAAATAACTGACAGTGACACCTCCTGCATTTGCTAGAATATCTGGAAGAACAACGACATTATTCTTAATTAATATCTCATCTGCACCAGGAGTAGTAGGACCATTTGCACCTTCTACTAAAATTTTTGCCTTAACTGTTTCAGCATTGTATTTTGTAATTACACTTTCGACAGCACATGGGGCAAGTATATCTACTTCAAGACCAAAGAGTTCATCGTTGGTAATTTCTTTGGTAATTTTTGAATAACCAATTACAGTTTTATCTGTATTTTCTGGATTTTCGTAAACATAGTTATAGAGGTCTTCAACGTCAAAACCGTTCTCGTTGTATATACCTCCTTTCCAGTCGGAAATAGCAACAACTTTAGCTCCATTTTCTGCTATGATCCTAGCAAACCATGAACCAACGTTTCCAAATCCTTGGACTGCTACAGTAGCTCCTTTCATTGGCATTTTCATTCTTTCTAAAGCTTGACGAGTAACGAAGTAAACTCCACGTCCAGTTGCTGCTGCTCTTCCTAATGAGCCACCTAATTCAACGGGTTTACCAGTAACAACACCTAGAGCAGAGTGTCCACCCATCATTGAATAGGTGTCGTAAATCCAAGCCATTTCTCTTGCTGAAGTATTTATATCTGGTGCAGGGATATCTCCTTTAGGATTAAACACATTAATCATTTGATAGGTGTATCTACGTGTAACTTTCTCTATTTCTTTAAGAGACATTTCTCGAGGATTGCAGATTACACCACCTTTTGCTCCAGAATATGGTAATCCTACAATTGCACACTTGAAAGTCATCCAGAAAGCTAAAGCCATAACCTC
>CAZPXJ010000361.1:0-1838 GCA_964590855.1 uncultured archaeon | reverse complement strand
ACCAGACATTTTGCAGCATGTGTTTTAGGTCAACTAGGATATCCAGATGCAGTAGAGCCATTAATAGAATTACTAAATGATAAGGATGAAATTGTGAGATGTACCGCCATCAGGTCTTTAGGCTCACTGAAGGAAACAAGAGCAATTAAACCACTTATTAGTAAGATTTATGATTTTCAAAAGCTTGGGGATACAAGATATGCAGATAGTTTAATTGAATTCCTATCAGAAGCATTTATAGAAATAGGTGAGAAGGCGATTAGAGAGCTCATTAAATCATTGGGAAATGAAGAAATAAAAGAAGATGTTATCTTGATTTTAGAGGTTATTGGAAGAGAAATGGGAGATGAAGTACTTGATTTTTTGTTTCAATCTTTCAATACTGAGAGCAAAATCATTAAACTAGGCATAATCAAAGTTTTAGTAAGAACAAGTGGAATCAAAGCAACAGAATTCTTGATAAACAATTTGAAAAACAAAGATGAAACCATAAGAAATGAAATTCTCAACGCTTTGGCAGTTAGAAGGTATACTGAACCTTTAGTCAAATTTTTGGAAGATGAAGAAAAAGAAAAAGCTCAGTACATTGGAATCAAAACTGGAGAAATTGAAACTACTTTGGAATTCTTGTATAAAAGATTACTAGATGGGACTTCATATGTCTCTAAATTCATATCTGAAGTATTTGGGAAAATTGATAATGAGAAAGAATTAGAACATCTAGCAATTTTAATTGCACAAAGTTTTGAAACAGATGAAAATCAGATTGAAAAGGTTTTAAATGAAATGGGTAATTCTGCTGAAAAGATACTATTTTGTGTTTTACATAATCAAAGCTTGCAGATACGAAAAAAAATAGCGGAATTAATCAGAAAACAAAGTGAAATAAAGAATATAGATCTTCTCCTACAAGCTTTTGAGGATGAAACTGTTCCTGAAGTGAAAAACATTCATAGAAAAACTATAAAGACTCTGAGAGATTTAGATGAAAATCAATTTGAGGAGCTAATTGTAGTTTTTCAAGAAACACCAAATATCAAAAGTATAGAGATATCAAGATTATTAGATTCTTTAACAAATGGCAAGAAAGGACCTGAAGAATTCAAACAAGAAATAAATAAGTACTCCATTCCAGTATCTGAGAGTTCTTTTCGAGAAAATTTCCCAAAATTCAATCCTAGTTTACTTTCAAAATGTACTGATATCTTTTTGAGGGAATTCTTCAATAATAAAAATTATCCAACTAATGATTTGTGGAAATATACTTTACACAAAGATTTTTGGGTACATTTACGGAATTTTCACGATCACATTTATACTAAGGAAATGAATCTCAAGGATGTAACTCAATACTTTGAAGAAAAACTTAGTTCTAGAAGAAGGAGTTTAAATTTCAGTTGGTTAGAAGAGTTATTAGTCAGACAACTTGAAAGTTCTCTTTTTATCTACAAAAGTTTAGCAATTAAATTCGGAGTTTCAGAAAAAGAGATAAACGATACAGTATATAACTTAAAAAATAAAGGTATCTTTCTAGGTTCAGAAATTGATTATTCAGCTTTAGGTTATTCTGAAATATTCTTACTTGAAGACATTTCTCTCTCAACTAATAAAATAAAACTAAATAAAAAATATCAACTCGTTCCTAACTTTTACTTATCCTATGTGATATCATGCGAGCAAATCAACGAATCAGCTGTTCTTAATGTTATTGACAAAAGAACATTTGCCAATACCAAGATTTTTCTCAAAGGTTTAACAATAGAATATAGTAGAGAGTCAACTGGCGAAAGTAAGAGAATTCTAAGAAATGTAAAACTAAAAGAGGTATTTCCCTTTTA
>CAZPXJ010000360.1:0-1839 GCA_964590855.1 uncultured archaeon | reverse complement strand
CGAATTTTTACAAGGATCTATTTGCTCACGACATGAGAAATATCCTTCAAAGTATTATACTCATAGTAGAGTATTATTCAAAATTTAGAGATGATCCTGAAAAATTAAAACCACTAGGAGATATCTCTGAAATGATGAAATACCATTTAAATAGAGGTACGACTTTAATAGAAAATATCAGAAAACTCTCAAACCTAAACGAAGAAGAGATAGAATTAAGCCAAATTGAAATTTCTAAACAATTAAATAATTCCATAGAAAGTATTATAGCCTCCTTTAAAAACAAGAAAATAAAAATTGATTATAAAGAGTCATCGAGTAATATTAAAATAATCGGAAATGAACCTTTGGTTGATATTTTTGATAATATTCTAAACAACGCCGTGAAATTCACCAATGACGAAAAGGAAATAAAAATTGATATCAACATTGCTAAAGTTCAAGAAAATGGCACGAAATTTGTTAAACTTGAGTTTAAAGATTACGGAGTTGGCGTGGAAGACGAAAGGAAGAAAACCTTGTTCAATAGGTCTAAAGGTCGAGAAATTACCCAAAAAGGAATGGGAATGGGAATGGGTTTATCCCTTGTTAAAAAAATCGTGGACGCATTTGGAGGTAATATTTATATCGAAGATAGGATTAAAGGAGATTACACAAAAGGAAGTAATTTCGTTGTGCTGTTAAAAGAGGCTTAATGATTATTTTACAGAAATTTGGTTTTTTCAAACTATAACGTGTCCAGTTGTGTTGTGCTACCCTCCCCAGAATCTTGTTATCCCTGAATCCTAACTCCCTATTGTCGTATCATTTGTTAGGATCTCAACCATTTCACTCATGAAGAAGCTAAAATACATGCCAAAATAGTTTAAATTTAAGTTGTAAACTAAAATATAGCTCTTTTTTATATCGATGTATAGCAAGCTAATTAAAATTAGGATAATTAAGATCCTAAATTAAAACGCAGAATGCATGCTTCAAAATTTCATGGAGAATTAAACCTGATGTAGATTTTGCACGTGGATTCGACACAATTTTATAATTTTAGATTAATATTTCCTTTATATGAGGGTATCTCATTTTTGGTGCTTTTTATTGAATTGGATAGTTGTGTAAAATGTTAAATTCAATTAATTTCATTAATTTAAACAAGAAGAAAGTAATCAATTCCTATAGGAATGGATATGAAGGATCATCAGTCTATTAAGTTAAAAAAGAAAAATAATAATCAAGAGGAAAAGCTCGAGAAAAACCTACAAAACCAAGAAGGAACCTCAGCTGATATCAATTATTATCGCAACCATCTGGAAGAAATGATCGAAGAACGCACCAAAGAATTAAATTGCCTTTATCAACTTTCAGAAATCATGAATGAAAAAAATCTGACTTTATCAGAAATACTCAAAAAAGCAGTTGAAATATTACCACCTGCTTTTCAATATCCAGAACTAGCTTGTGCGCGAATTAAATTTGAAGGAGAAGACTATGAAACACAAAAAGTTATAGAAAGTGATTGGGAACTGTCTTCGGATATTAAAGTACTTGATAGTAAAGTTGGTTTTGTGAAAATATGTTATAGAGAAGTATATACCCATATAGCCGAAAATCCTTTTCTTAAAGAAGAAAAAATGCTAATTAATGCCGTTACTGAAAGATTGGGAAAAATTATTGAGAGAATTTCTGTAGAAGAAGAAATTAATATCCAATTCCAAATTGATGATGTATTTCTTACAGTTCCTGATGAAGAAATGTATAACGAAATTTTAAAAATAGTATTGAATGCAATGCAAAGCAAATGTGGTGTCTTTGGTTATATCGACGAAAATGGAGCCTCTGTTATTC
>CAZPXJ010000359.1:0-1852 GCA_964590855.1 uncultured archaeon | reverse complement strand
GTTTGAGATTTGCATTAAGAATAAATTCACTTAGGAGCATAAAATCACTGTAAAGTGTTTTGCTGCTCTCAAAAATTTCTTTGATTAAATCTTGCATCTCCATGGTATCAAAGTTCTTCAAACGCGAATATACATAGAATTTGTTTAGATTGAGTGTATGACGTATTTGTTTATTTGTTCCTGGATCAAGATTTTTATCAAAGAATTCTTCTTGAAGTAGATTTTCTACATCCCTTATCATACTCCAGGTTTGCTCAAGTTTGCCTTGAAGAGCTTTTACAGTTACAATATAAGAATGAAGAATGATGAAGTTACTGAAATAAATGCTTTTTTTGTGGATGGGTTTAAGGATATTATAAGCTTCTTTGAAATGATGTTCAGCAAATCTAAGATTTGAATCTAGCATATATCCTAAACCTACAAAATAATGTGAAATTGCTTTTACATCTAGTGCTAATCTATCAAAAAACATTCTATTCTCAAAAATTCTTTTACAATATTCAAGTATTTTTCTTCCATTTTGTGTTCTTGTATAGATAATTACCAACATAGAAATTGCTTGAATAAAACTTCTATTAAACCCATTTTCAAAGAAATAATTAGCACACTTCTCTAGAATATCAGCTGATGATGTATCATGTTCCCCCAACCATTTTTCAATAGCGAAAGAATAATTACAGATGTTATATTCATAATTCTCAATATCTTCATTTTGAGAGATATATTTCATTGACTCGTTTAAAGCTTCAACGCTTTTTTCCTTATTATTTTTGAATTTTTCAACGTACCATTCAATATTAAACGCGAGTGCAAGACCCCCTCCATAATTAATCAATCTAGAAATCTCTTTCATTTCAGCTACTAAATCTGAAATTAGTTTAATATTTTCTGAGGAATGCTCTAATTGTGTAATTTTAATTTCAAATAATTTGACTAGAGATTTCCGATCATTAATCTGTTGAGCTTTGCTAATTGATTCTTCTATTATGTGTATATTTGATTCGCAATCTCTGTTGTTAGAAGCAAAAACTCTCAAATTATCAACAAAACTCTCAAATTCATCCTTAGAACCTATATTGTCTAACTCTCTGACCTTATCGTCCATAAGATATGACACCAGCAACTGAAGTAAAACCGTTCTTGAATTTAAATACCATGATACAAATTGCAGTTTTATTGCAGTTTATAAGAATTAAAAGATAAAAAAGGAGACTTCTATCTAAGGTCTCCATAACGGTGGTGACACACTCTCATCACCGTCTTCAGGGTCATATCTTTCTTTGTACATCTATACTCACTCTTCGGAAAGGGTTACCATACAAATGGAAGTAAGCTATTAAAACACCTCAAGAAAGAATATGACATAGAATTAAGACCAATTGATTTGGACTATACAGACATTAATTGCTGGATCCTCTTTCTTTTAACAGGATGCTCTGAACCTATAATTGAATTGAATATCTCTATGTGTTCTTCCCCAATTATTGATATCCTATAGGTTCCACTTCTTTGATCAGCAATATGAGCTCTGGTACTTTTTATCCCTAAATCCCTTAATATTGACTTCAGCTCCCTGAGAACTTTGATGTTCTTTTGGCTAATTCCAATATACTTTGTGCTACTTGTTTTTGAGGAAACATCTCCCTCTGTATCAAAAAAACCCCTGATATATGATGCTTTTACTTTCTTCGTTCCATTCCTTATTTCCTGAGGTACTCCCCAATTTAGCTGAGTTTCTCCCTCTTTTGGAAACTCATATTTGTTTCTAAATAACTGATACAATCTCTTGCTTATTACACGCAGTCTGAAATGTCCCTTCTTGTATTGCCCAAGACAATTTGAGAGAATCGGG
>CAZPXJ010000358.1:0-1866 GCA_964590855.1 uncultured archaeon | reverse complement strand
TTATTAAAGTTCATTTGTTATGATGATTGTGTTTTAAAATCTGAGTAAAAGAGATTTTTAAGAGAAATTAAATTCATGTAATTTTTCTACAAAAAATTCATATTTCAAGTAATTTTCCATCTTATGAAAGATAATGGATAGTATTCCAATAGAACGTGTTAATCATTACATATTAAGAAAACACCACCTCGTAGATGATTCTAAAAGCCAAAATATCCTTAAAATTACGAAAGATTTGTGTGGTCTGCAAGCTACAGGAACTTTTGAACCATATCTGTATCTTTTTAGTAGAAATAAGGAATTTCTAAAGGAGGATTTAGATAGAGAATTATATAAAACAAAATCCTTGTTGAAAGTTAGAGGAATGCGCAATACATTGTTCATTGTTCTTAAAGAAGACGCTCCTATTTTACATGTGGCTACAAATGAACTTAAAGAAAATAGATTTGATGGTTTTTTCACACATTCTGACTTCACAAGAAAGGAATATAATGAATTGGAATCAAAAATTCTTCAAGCTCTGAAAAAAGATTCCTTAATTGCTACAGATATTAAAAAGAGGATTGACACTGATAGAAACATCTCAATAATAATTTCCTTGATGTGTGATAAACTGCTTTTAGTAAGAAGTAAACCTCCAAAAGGATGGAAAGACAGAAGAAATACTTATGTTTTAATGAACAACAGTTTTCCCGAACTGAATTTCGATAATCTAGAAGAAATCGAAGCAATTCATAGTCTTATTCTAAAATATATAAAATCATATGGTCCAGTTACAGAGCAAGATATCACTTGGTGGGCGGGATTGACAAAGACTAAAGCTAGAAGGGCAATAGAAAGTATTCAATCTCAAGTTGAAGAAGTTAACCTCTATGACGATATTTACTATGTTGGCAAATCGGATATAGAAACTCTCAAAAGATTAAGTCTACCAAAGGATCCCGTGATAAACCTCTTAGCAAACTTGGATCCATACTTGATGGGATATAAGAATAGAAAACGCTTCATTAATGATGATATTTACGATTTTGTTTTCGATCGCTCTGGAAACGCTACTACTACAATCTTATTGAATGGAGTAGTGATTGGTCTATGGGATTTTCAAGCTAAACCAGAACCTACAGTAAAAATCTTATTATTTGAAAAAACAACAAAAGACCTTCTAATTGATATAAAAGAACGGGCAAGACTAATTGGTGAATTCATTTTTGAGCAAGATGTAAAGATTCAAGAATGTAGTAATCCCGAACCTTTATCAAAAAGGAGTGCTGGAACCTTTATGAGACCTCTTAAAAATTGTTGATACTAACTTATAAACTAGAAAAAAGATAAAATAAAAATAAGTTATAATTTAATTATTTACTGCCAAACTCCTCGACATTTCCAAAAAGACGCCTTATAGCATCAATACGTTTCTCTTCGCCAATCTGTTCAACGTTCTTGAGTGAGATGGCTTCTTTTGGGCACACTGCTATGCATTGAGGCTCTCTCTTACCAACTTCAGGATCGATGAAATCTTCTTTCATGTTTTCACATAAATCACAAACCAGGGCTTTTTGAGTTATAATGTGCATTGTCATTGCGCCAAATTCGCACGCACGACAACAAAATCCACACCCATTACACTTCTCGTCATCTACAAGAATGGAACCATCTTCCGCTTTATCTAATGCTTTCTCAGGGCATGAAGTCACACATGGGGCATCTTCACATTTTTGACATGCAAGTGCGATGTTAAAGACGGGTTCAATTCTGACCCGGTGAATTCTCGTATTAATTGGGTTGAATTCTCCATCATGGACAAAGGAACAAACAGATTCACACGTTTCACAACCCGTACAGAGCTCTGGATCGACTATGATAAAT
>CAZPXJ010000357.1:0-1866 GCA_964590855.1 uncultured archaeon | reverse complement strand
AAAATCCAACTTGAAAAGGGTTTGAATGAGATTCTTGAAGATATTGTTGTAACTGATGCTACTACTCCTTTGAAAATTGATGTTTTCGTTGATGATTTAGAGTTTTTTAACTATAGATTCTATAGATTGAATCCTACAGATTTAATTGATTTAGCTCTGAGAATCGAGAATTTTGAGAAGGTAGCAGACAAACCTATTGAAAGAAGTAGTTATTTTGGGTTGAAGTACAAACTTGAAGAGCTAACATATTTCATAGAAACTTTTGGTAGAAATGAAGATTCAAATCAGATTCAACAAGGTTTTGATTTATTGATAAAACTTGTAACTAAATGTGAATCCAAGGGTCACTTCTATGAGGATTTAGATTTTATTACAACCGCTTTTGAATCTCCTGATGATAAAACACTCCAACCTTATTCAATTGGCTTTCCTGAAAACTTCAACCCTACTTTTGAGTATAATTTTATCGTCGCTCTTCATGGTAGTGGAGTAGATGAGATAGGTTTTGCAAAGTTTATTTCTAAAAATTTCCAAGAGATGGGTTTCAACTATGTTGTTGTAGCTCCACGAGGAAGAACCCTAAGTGATCATTATATGGGACAAACAGAAAAAGACGTTTTTGCTATGATTGAGTCAGTAAGAGAAATCTTTCATGTAAATAAGATGCTTATCTTTGGTTTCTCTATGGGCGGGTATGGAGTCTGGCGATTAACTTTTCTCTATCCTCAGAGTTTTGATAATGCAATAATCGGTTCAGGATCTCCAAAAAACCCCTGGAAAGATGACCCTGATATGGACATAAGACCTTTGAGAACAAATGCTAAACACATCAATTACCTTGTCCTACATGGTACAGAAGATAGAGCCGTTCCTATAGAACCTACAAGGGAATTTGTAGAACTCTTACAAGAAGAAGGATTCAAAGTAACTTTCGAAGAATTTGAAGGTGCGGGGCATGGAAACTATGATTCTAAAGAGGTCATAGTTAACTGGTTAAAGGAACATAACTGACATTAATTTACTTATGCTATTGAGAAGGCGATTATGTATTTCTAACATCTTTTACTTCTGGTTGCATAAGACTTATTAACCCACTCCAATCTACAAACCAAGGGGTTCGAAATGCAGTCCAACAAGAATGGAAATGATTTTCAAGCTAGAGCAGTCTTTCTAACTGGAATGACCGATTATGGTAATGAATTACTGCATTTTCATCCTAATATCAAAATAAGCGAAGAAATAGATCACCAACTATGTTTGAAAAGCATGCCTATGGCTTGCCAAGATGGAGATATGATGGTTACATTTATTGGTGATCTCCAAGCTGTTTGTGTTACACGATTAATCCCCAATTTTGAGAAAGATTCCTTCAAAAAAGAAACTTTTGCAACTCTAGGGCTTCTTATCCCAAAAGAAACTAATCCTATTCCTTATTACAAGATGCTTAAAAACCTCCTTGAAAGATTTGCACAAGAAGGAAAGTTATCAAAAGATTCTCTTGTTAATTCTATACCTAAAATCTATGCAACTTTAAATCAGAAGGTTAAATTCTCCCAAATAGAGAATTTTACATAATTACAATTTAGGTTCTATCTCTTTTTCTTTTAACCATTCAAGAATCTTAGTTCTGATTTCATCTCTAACTCTTCTAAAAACTGCAAGTTTTTCTTCCTCTGTTCCTTCAAAACTTGACGGATTATCAAATGACCAATGTAATCTGTACTCAACTCCAGGTAGAGTTGGACATTTTTCATCAGCTTCAGAACATACTGTTATCATTAAACAAAATTCGGGTTTTCCTAAGAAATCATCTATGCTTTTTGAGTATTGTTCCGATAGGTCATAGTTTAGTTCTTCCATGACTTT
>CAZPXJ010000356.1:0-1868 GCA_964590855.1 uncultured archaeon | reverse complement strand
AAAAGAAATAAATGAAACAGATATTGAAGAAGAATTAAAAAAAATTAGAGAAGCAGAAAGACTTGCTCAAGAAGTAGAGCAGAAGATGAGTGATTACCAAGTAATTGCAGATGAAATCAAACGTCATGAGCAAGAGAGAGAAAACTATGAAGGATCCCTGTTAGAATATATGGGACTTATAGAATCAAACGAAAAAAGAACTAAAGATGTAATAGAAACAGCAAAATCAAAAAAGAAATCCATAAAAGATTTATTAGTAAGAATAGAAGAAGTAGAAAGAAATCCAGAAAGATGCCCTTTATGTGAAAACAAAATAAATGAAGACAAAGTTAGAAAATGGATAATAGATAAAAAAGAAAAAGTAAGTGAGTATGAAGAACATATAGAACAAGACAAAGAGACATTAAAAAGCGTTATAGAGCAAACAAAATCCTGGAAGAATAAATGTAAGGGAGTTGAAAGAAACATTAGTTCTGTGGATGATATAATAGAAGAAAAGAGCAAGAAAGCTCAGGAAGTTGAAGAAGAGTATAAAGCTATTAAGATTCCAGAAACAAAGAATGAAGACGAACTCAACGAGCTTTCTGAAGAAAGAGTGCACGTTAAAGTTGAATTAAACACTTGGGAAAGTAAAAAAGTTATTGATGAAGCTTATATGCATACGCTTACTAGCCAAGGTCAAGAATTCGCTAAAAAGCTAAAAGATCAAAAAACGTTGCTAGAAAATGAAAAGAAAAGATTCGCCATAATAGAATGGTGGGAGAACAGCCTGTCTTCTAAGAAGAACTCAATGAAGTCTTGGTGTACAACAAACATTATAGGATATTTTAACGCTCGTATCAAGTATTACATGGACAGATTTTTCAGCGGCGAGGTTGATGTCCAAATGGATAGTGAGCTTAATGAAAAAATTGACAGGAAAGACAAAGATAGAGTTTTTGGACAATTTTCAGGAGGCCAAAAAAGAAGATTAAATTTAGCTATACTATTCGCATTGTATAGTTTAGTAAAAGCAAACATTTCAACAAAAATAAACATTATGTTTTTAGATGAAGTTCTTTCTAATCATTTAGATGATAAGGGTATTTCTACTGTCTTAGAACTACTTGAAGAAATGAAAGATGCTAATGAAACTGTGTTTATTATTGAACATAGAGAACATTTTAAGGATTATCCATCGTTCAAACCAATTTATATCTATAAAGATAATCATGAGTTTAGCCATATAAAGGTAAGTGAATGATTGTAGAAATTGGTAAAAAATATACACTAGCGAGCTGGTTGCAGAAAGAGCTCTTATTAAATGTTAGAGAAGTACAAGTTATCGGCTCAGATTCTAGTGTTGTTTACGTAGAGTCAGGAAAGATTAATAGAGCAATTCCATATTTGGTGTTTATAAACAATGCAAAAGAGACATTGGGTAGAGTATTTAGGAGCATTGATGCTGTCGGCAATCCTTTTGATAATGGTAGTCCTGGAGATGTTGATAATCCGGTTGACCCAAGTGATCCGGATGCTAATAAACCCACAGACCCAGTTGAGCCTGACAATCCAGTCGAACCTGAGCCCACTGATCCATACCCAAACGATCCTCTTGCACCTGGTCCCCAAGATAATCCTGATAATCCTTACGGGGAGGACTACATATAATGAAATTCAAAAGCTTAGTTCAAGAGCAAACAAAAGATCCTGTTGAAGATGATCCAAGAGTCGTTCAAGCGCAGCAGGAAGTAGAAAGAATGGAGAATGATCTTCAAAAGAAGAAACAATCTCTTTACCAATTAAAAGCTAGAGTATCACAAAATATGGCTCGTCAACAAGCTAGAGCTGCTAGAACGGTAGGAGAAGCTCCTCCCGAGCAGTAAAAA
>CAZPXJ010000355.1:0-1878 GCA_964590855.1 uncultured archaeon | reverse complement strand
AACCAAAAGCGAATTTAGGTATTTTTTCTTCTTCTTCCATAATTGGGAAACAATGAGCAGAACCAAGCCTAAGAATGCTGTAGAAGATGCACTGCTGGTTTCATAAAGCCAAGTGATTTTTAAAATCTTCAGGCCATACTCATGCATTGTTATGGAGAGCAAATCATCTTGAACAGACACATGAGTAATGTCTTCTGTTGCAAATTCATTCAATTTAGTGATATTTTGATAATCAGAGATGTCAAGAATTTTCAAACCAGTTTCATCTTCTACTAGGAAAGCAATGGTATCAACAACCTCAACACAGAATGCAAATTGAATTGTGTCATATCTCCCAATTTTTTCAGGAGACTCAATAACACTTATATTAAGTATTTCTAGGCCATGAGGGCCATTAGCAATATAGGCAATATCTTCAGCTACCAAGGAACTCCAAGTATAACAATCAATATCTTTGTATTTTGAAATTTCAGTAACATTAGCAGAATCAGTTACATCAAGTATCTTGAAACCTCCATCTAAGCAAGATGCAAAGCAAATTTTATCTCTCACAACAAAATTGAAAAATCTATTATCTTCATCATAATATTCTCCAACTTTCTTAGGAGCAGAAGGTGTTGTTACATCAAAAATTTGCATGATGCCATAACCGTAATAACCTCCATGCCATTCAGCAACATAAGCAAGGCCATTATCAACATATACTGCATCTATTGTTCCATTTCCATCATCACCAATAGTTCCAAGTTTTACTGGTGCAGTCGGTTCACTGACATCATAAATTTCTAAGCCTTGATCATTGTTAGCTAAATATAACAGATTGTCAACAATGTGCATTTCATATGAATAATTTCCGTCATCAAAAGAACCAATCAATGTCGGATTTGTGGGATCTTCTATGTTGTAAATTTTGAATCCCCCTACTATATCTAAGACATACAATAGATTATTTCTAATAAAAGACTTGAAAGTATCACCACCAGTATCGGTAATATGGGCAAGTTCCTCAATTTGAGGATCCAATTGAGTGTCTAAGGATTCATCATCTCCAATAGAACAATTAACTGAAAGTAAAGAAAAAAATACTAAAGCGAAAACTAACAGAATAATGATTCTGTTTTTGAACCGTTTTTCCATAAAAAAACCTCTGTAATCTAATCTATGAAAGAATATTTTTGTAAATTTTCATCAATCGGAGAAATGATTTTAAAAGCACTAATAAGTTTTTTCTTATAATATTGAACTAAAAAATAAATTATAAAAAACAATTTACAAGAAGGTTGGTTCTCCTTCGAACTCTCTCTTTGGCGGTTCCATCTTCATTGTTTCTTCTGCTGATAAGATTTATATTAGTTCATACTTAGATGTTCCAATACCCATTTTTTCAGCAAATTGTACCGTTTCATAAGGATCTTTGTAAGAACCATAAACCTAAAGCTAATAAAGCAAGTTTAGCATTTGATATCGCAGATATCTTCAAACCTGTTATTGTTTATCATACCATCTTTCATGCTCTTAGTTTTTTTCTACTCAATGAGTCACATTTTCATAAAAAAGGAAAAGCTGTGTTATTGGATACTCAAGGAAAGAGAATTTACCGTAAATTATTAATAAAGCGGTTTGATCACAGAATTAAAGATTCTCAAACTCATTATTCATACCCTCTTTCTTCATATCTTACAAAGGAACTCTATAAACTCAGAAAACATCTCACAAGTAATCACCCTTACAGAAGTTTCAAGGTATGGTGGTAAAATTCATTGTTAACTTGCAAGTTGTGTATGTGATACGACTTCTCTCCCCCTATTTAAAGCGGCACTCTTATTTTTCTTCTAATTGTTTTTCTGTTAAACTTTCTTTATATTGTTTAATTAAATA
>CAZPXJ010000354.1:0-1886 GCA_964590855.1 uncultured archaeon | reverse complement strand
GAAATGATAGAAGACATCCTCGCAGAAACAAGAACTCCAGACGAAAGATTGGGAGATCTATCAGCTCAGGTTGCGGCGAATAATGTCGGAATAAAACGACTTAATCAAGTGGCACATCTGCATGGATGGGATACGCTTCTTGCAACTTTTCAAGACCTCAGACAATATTCAGCCCATATGATGAGTTCAGCGCTTGAGAGATATCAAGGAAAAAAAGGGGCTTTCACTGATTATATGGAGAGCGATGGTGCGGGTACTTGGAATATTCCAATATCAGTTTCAGTGGAGATTAAGAATGGTCGTGCAACTGTCGACTTTGAAGGGACTTCTGACCAAGTAATGGGAAATATAAACTGTCCACTTGCATCAACACTCTCTGCAGTATATTATGTCTTCATTGCACTTTTTGGAAAAGACATTCCGACTAACGAGGGCTGTTGGAGTATTATCGATGTACGCGTAGAGGAAGGTTCATTGTTATATCCAATGTATCCAGCACCTGTTTCAGCAGGTAATGTGGAAACTTCACAGAGGATCGTAGATACAACTCTGGGAGCTCTTGCTAGGTTCGCTCCCGACATTGTGCCAGCCGCTAGTCAAGGAACTATGAATAATCTGACAATTGGTGGAGTTGATCCGAGAACAGGAGCAATGTATTCATTCTATGAAACTATAGGGGGAGGCTCGGGAGCTGCCCGAGGAACACATGGTGCAAGTGGGATTCATACACATATGACGAATACTCTGAATACCCCAATCGAATCGATGGAATCAGAATACCCGCTTAGAGTAAAACAGTATTCAATCCTGAGAGGAACAGGTGGAAAAGGCAAATGGAGAGGAGGAGATGGAATTATTCGTGAAATTGAGATACTTTCAGAAACCTGTACAATCTCAATTCAATCAGAACGACGTTCACTTCAACCATGGGGATTAGTGGAAGGTTGCCGAGGAAAATCTGGTAGTAACTCCATTATCTACGATAACAAGGTACATACACTTCAAGCAAAGTCAACAGTAATAGCTCCAAAAGGAACTGTGATACACATAGAAACTCCAGGTGGAGGAGGATATGGCCCTCCTCCATCAAAGGAAAAATAACTTGGATCTATACAGCAACAGATACCGCACTATTTACAGCATTTATCTTCAATGTCTGTGTCTTCGCACCAGCAGTGATTTTAACATAGTAAACAGGTACATAATATCCTTCTAGCTTCTTGAATGTAAGAGTATGAGTAGCAACTCGTTTGGCATCAGAAGGTTTTTGACCTGCCATCTTGGATACAGCTGCCACAACTTTCTCAACACTATTATATTTTCCAGGACCTATGGCATTCTTACTGACCCATGCCGGTGTTGCACTCTTCTTACCAGGCCCTTTGAGTAGAGTTTCAAGAGCGCGAGCAGGACCGCCAGTTTTCCCATCTAGAATCATACCATCAGAGGTTTTGACCTCAAAGAGCTCCACAATATCTACCTTTATTGAATGGAAATCACCCTTCTTCTTTGGAATTACTACTTGATTACCAACAAGAGTGCCTTTCACTTGATCATTGACACCAATTTCTTGATCTCTTACTCGAAGGAACTTCAGTTCAAGATCTGCATCATATACGCAGTAAAAATCGTATTTGATTGACGGTTTTCCAATTTTGAGAGTACTTGCGCTAACTCCTAAGATTTCTGCTCCATCAGCACCTGCAATTTTAATTGCTTTCTCTGGCTTGACTGTAGCTCCAAAGTAATAGAGCTTCTTCTTCTTACTATCAATTTTCAGTTTTGCATGAGCACCAGTCAACTTGAACATAGCAGGTGATAGTGCAGGTTTTGTAGTCTTCTTCTTCTTTGTGGCCATATTGCCATCTCCTATTTGGTACTAGTAA
>CAZPXJ010000353.1:577-1891 GCA_964590855.1 uncultured archaeon | reverse complement strand
TATTTGGGATATGCCATTAACTCTTGCAAAACGATCTGTGCAAGATTTGGCTAAACTTGGTCAGGGTGAGCGTTCTGAGCTAGATGAATACATGTCAATTGTGTACCGAGAAGCAAAGGAAACGTTAAAGCGTAAGGGGAAAACATCACCTCCAAACCGAAGTCAATTGCTTCAGGAAGCAATCCGATTCTTTGCATCCACGATGACTGTTGCGAATGAGAAGATTAAGATATTAGTTCTGGATGAAGCGGATGCGCTAAGCTATAGTATGCAACAAGCTCTCCGTAGAACTATGGAGCTTTACAGTGATGCTTGCAGAATCATTCTAATAACACCTACTCTATCTGGTTGGAGCCCTGCAATAATCTCACGTTGCTCAGTTGTTAAATTTCCCTTACTCACTGAAGAAGAAATAGTGACCCATTTGGCTGTAATTGCGAAAAAGGAAAATGTATCAATTGATTCACTTGCAGCATCTGCAATTGCTCGCGAGTCTGAAGGTGACCTGCGTCGCGCAATTAATCTTCTTCAGATTACCGCATCCAATAACGAAACAATCACTGAGGACAGTGTCTACGAACATTCTGAAACTCCATTACATCGCAGTGCAAGAGAAATTATTTCGCTCACAATAGCTGGATCCTACCAAGATGCAAGGAAGATGATGAGAGGTTTAATTGCACTAGATGGATATGACCCACAAGAAGTTCTTCTCGAAATCGAACGAGATCTTGTTAAACGACCATTCGATCCAATAATTCTAAGTAAAATTCTGAGTAGAGTTGCTGAGATTGATACACGTCTTGTTCAGGGTAAAAACTCCTTTGTACATCTTGCAGCGCTTCTTGCTTCTATCCAGAATTTTACATCAGAGCTCATTCAATGAAGTGGTTCAATATCATCAGTGAATCGCACTTTATCTTCAAGTGCAGCTGTTAGATTAAGTGGCAATAGTTGTTTATCAAAAAGGAATTCCGCATTGATATTCTCATCATCACGGGAAATTAATTCATTCTTCAAAGCAGTCGATAATAACTTACGTACATCTGTTGGTTTTCCATATCGACAATTGAATGATAGAAAATGAACAGCACTTTCAATTGTCACTTGACTTCCTTGTTTTCTAAACAAGTGCGCAAGCACAAGTAACATATCTCGACCGTTCATATTTTCGATTTTGTCCAACAGCCTTTTAGAAGTTGTCGTGGAGCAAACTACAGCGATGATGAAATACCCTATCGAAATAGTTCATGGGTACTCTTGTTATGAATTAGAACGCTTCTTGGAGGATTCATGTGATGCATTTGATAAATC
>CAZPXJ010000353.1:0-567 GCA_964590855.1 uncultured archaeon | reverse complement strand
AAATCGGTACATCTTGAACCCGTGTCATTAGGTGGGTGGTCAAATATCAATATACGAGGTAAATCTTCTGGTATTGAATTTGTTTTAAAGTTCCCATGGTCAACAGAAGTGTATGAAAGCAATCCATATAATCTTCTGTACAATCTGAGTTTCCATTTTAGTACTCTGGGTATAGCAGCAGCCCCTATAGAATTGGGTAGATTGCCGAATTCAACCGAAACTCCATACTACCTTGTGCAATATGTTAAGGGAACAACTCATTCTTCGATTTCAGACACGAGTGAGGAGGAACTATCTTCTCTAAAAGAAACGCTCGGATTATTAAAAAAACAAAATCCTCATGGAATACCTAAATATAATTCTCCTGCGAATTACTTGATGACAATTCATGGTCTAGTTGAAGATCATTTCTGGCTTCCTCAAGCATCTAAGGAAACACGAATTTTTATCGATCAGTACAATTCTCTTTTACCACAAGTCAAATCATTGACTGAAATTATTGGCAACTGGTCTATTGACACAATGCATGGTGACCTATGGATTCCTAATATTGTGTTCACTCCTGAA
>CAZPXJ010000352.1:0-1907 GCA_964590855.1 uncultured archaeon | reverse complement strand
TCCTTCTAGTAATGTTGTGTTATACCAAACATTTCCAATTCCGGAATCATAGCCATAGGTTCCTGCCCCGCAGCTAATGAGATTGTTATGATAAACTTCATTGTAGTTTGAATCTTCTAGAGCTATCCCATAGGCTGCAAAGGTCTGAAGGTTATTTTCGTAGATAGAGAAGTTATGCATTTCTTCTGTAAAATGAATACCAATTAATCCGTTGGATAACACATTCTCTCGTATGAACCCTCCTGTTGTAGCGGCACCAATTATACCCATCTCGTTATTCTGTAAGGTGTTATTGTAGATTTTTATATTATCACAATATTGAATAACAATTCCATAAACAGCGTAGTTGATATAACTGAATCGGATGTCAATGTCTTTACAGAACAGCAACGAAATTGCTCTGGCTAGACTTGGTTTTAATTCATCCTGTGAACTGATTTGAACATTAGAACAATTAACCAGTATGAATTGACTATACCTTACCCAGATATTTTCATTTTCAATGTTTTCTCCATAATATATCAATGAGCCATCGATGTAATTGCTAGTTACCTGTAGGGAGAGTAAATCTTCAACCACGATGTCAAATACTCCAAGACCACAATTTAGAAAATTATTTCCTCCTACTCGGGAATAATCGCTATAACGTAAATAAACCCCGAATTCATCATTATTATTACACCAATTATTTCCAACAAACGTATCATTGCTGGCATAGGTTTCAATACCGATGTAATTATCGTCACAAGTATTATATTGAATTACAATCTCATCACAGCCGTCTGCCAAAATCCCTTCCTCTTGAATATGGTGTACATAATTATAGTAAACATAAGGATGAATACTATCGGCTACATAAATTCCTTTCCAGCAGTTAGACACGGTGTTATTCCAGATGTATGATGAATCACACCTATCGTAGTATATCCCTTCATCTGTACAATCACTTATTGTATTGTTGAAGGTTTCAGCATTATTTACATCTTGAATTCGAATACCTATATCACAATTTGTAATCGTACTATTCCAAATCTCTACTCTACCTGCAGTAACAGTATCGATATCTATTCCATAATTCTGAGCTGTGATTGTACAGTTTCTAATCAGAAAATGGAGAGTGACACCAAATATGTATATGCCAGCAGGATTGATTGTATCGATAACAAGATCCTCAATTCTATATGGATCTCCAGAACTTCCCTCACCTGGAAAATCTGCTTCTATTAGTTGAGCATCTGAAGTAATAGAAATCGGATCAGCAAGTAATTCATAATTAGAATCTTTAGGAACATTATCCTTTTCTGCTAATACCATCTTATTTGATGAATTTAAGAAAGGTAAAACCATCAAGAGAATACAAGTAATTGCAAACCAATTTATTTTCCTTTTCAAAACTTAACACCAATAAATAATAGCAGATTTAGTTTATAAATGTTGAAGGTACACAGTCGTTCGATATTCTTCTTAATTTAGCTTACAACAACTGTTATACTTAAAATAGATGAGTGTCAAGAATATCCCAGATGAGTCTGTTATGCAAAGTATGTGGAGAAAGGATTAAGATCCCTAAACAACAAAAAAGAGGTCTTTTTTCAATTGGACAAAGTATGATTTCAACAAAATATTGTTCAATCAGATGCCAAGTTTCTAGTTACAGATATTTCTTATTAGGAATAGGATTATTCTTTATTGCAGCTTATCTAGCAATAGGAATCCCTCTTAATAGAAATGACCCAGATTTATGGTGGTTATTTGTAATCATGTTTCCTTTACCTTTTATAGGTTTAATAGCATTAATTGGAGGTTTCATCACCTTAACTATTCGCAGAGGAATTAAGAAAAGATTGAAGGAGAAACGTTTTTACTGCTATTTCTGTGGTTATGATATAACCAATAGTAGTCAAGAA
>CAZPXJ010000351.1:0-1913 GCA_964590855.1 uncultured archaeon | reverse complement strand
TTTTGGGAGGTAATTTTACCGAAACGGGGTGACTTTTATCACGGCAATATTAATGTGTTCCAAAAACTCATCAATTTTTTTTGGTTTAACCGCACAAATAGAAACGTTACAGCTTACATTTTCTGGAAGAGGGATTCCAAGCATAAAAATTATCCCCCTCCCAAGACTGTTCCATTGCAATTTCAAAAGCTTGATTGGTATGAAGAACACGAACACCATCACCTAAAATATTATCTACTCCGAATTCTGATTGATGTAGAATTGGATGATGCAATTAATCTTAGCGTGGCTGATATAGAACTAAAGGGACAGCTCGAATCGTTAGCGTCAGGAATTCAAAATAGCTCTGGAGATGGAGCAACATTACAATTAGCCAAAGAAGATACGTGGGTTCAAATTTTAAATGATAATTTTTTTAAAGAGGATCATTCTGTGTTTATTGAGCCAAAAGAATTTGATTTTACCTTTCATGAAGATATCCCTCTTGAAAAATGTTTTAATCTGAAAAGTGAAAGAATGTATTTTTTAAACCCCAATAATCCTCATAATATATTGTTAGGAACATGCTTGAAAAATGGGGCACTCACTGCAAGACAAGTGTATCTTCACTTAAATGATTTTGCACAGCACGTGTTCATATCGGGATTATCTGGTTTTGGTAAGACTTCATTTTTAGCCCAACTTAATCAAAGAATAAGAAACACGAAAAAAATAGGAGTGCTTACGATAAACCTCTTAAAAAAGAACGATATTGAGTTATTTCAACCAGAAATCTTGTTAGATGAATCATCTCCTGGATTTCGAGTACCTTGGATCTCTTTTAGTGATTTTGTCGAGAAAGATGAAGTGGTTGATCAAGTAGCAACCTATACTGTGGCGTCCTTGGGGTTAAAAAATATCGCGGTAACCCTCATGAGTAATGCACTTACTAAAGAGATGTTAGATGGAGAATCTCTTTCTGAGAAAAAAGCACCTAAAAGTTTAAAAGTAGCGTTTGAAAAAGCGTTAGAATGGGGGGAAAAACACCCATATCATGATAAATTTCAAACCAACTTGCTTAGGGCAATTGAAAATAGAGTTTTAAGAATACTATCCGACCATCGTTTAGAAAGGATCTTGGAAGCTGGTTCAATTCCCGAATGGTTCACGCAATGGCGAAAAGGTAAAAATGTAGTGATTGATTTATCTTCATTCAAGACGAGCGTAAAGAGATTATTAATTCACGCTATATTTCAGTTAGTCAGGACCCACGTACCCGATTTAACCTTGAAGGAACAATATTCAAAGGGAGTAAATGATCTGAAGTTAAAGAACATCATCATGATGGATGAAATTGGCCCCTTTTTTACTAAACCGCGAGATCAAAGTGTAAATGATGATGAAACGGTGACAAAACATTTTTTAGAAGATGCTTTTGAAAACTATCTTTCTTCGTTCAGAAGTCGTGGTATCGGTATAATATTGGCAGATCAACGGCCATCACGCCTTTTTGCAGGAGTTTATAGACTTCCAAGCATTAAAATCTTATTTAAAACCGATATTGGTTGTTTACAAAGATTTGCTCTTAATAATGGTGATATAGAAGTGATCCGTGGATTAGGGAGGCGACAAGCTTATATTGATGACGGTCCAAATTCACGAACGTTTACATTCATGACGACCGAATTTAATCCATTTTAAGACGAGAGGGAAAATTTTTGAGTGAAACTGGAGACGATTGGGAAGAAACAAATGAGGAAAATTCTACTGGCGAGGAAAAAGAGGAAAATTTAGACGAGAATAGTGAAGATACTGACAATAAATCTCCTCTTGATTGGGATTACGAAGATCCTAATGCTGAATCAACAGATGATTATACCTTGGATTGGGAAAAAATAGTTTCTGAAGATGATGATACTAGTGAATTAGATACC
>CAZPXJ010000350.1:0-1913 GCA_964590855.1 uncultured archaeon | reverse complement strand
GCGTTTGTCCGAATGGTTATGGTGCCTTAAAGGAAATCGCAAAGAAGTTGAAATTCAAACTCCCGTTGAGTTTCAGCGGATAAAACTAATTAATGAAGAAATCATTCTAGTTTACAAGAACAATTATTAATATGAAGAAAGACAAATTTGATATGCAACAGGTATTTGAAATGATTACTGATTATGGCAAGGTGCTTGAAAAATCTGCACAACTACCAATCGTATCACCAGAATCCTGGTTGCCTCATAGCAAGGATACAATCAGAACTGCAATCAAATTAGTTCTTCTGGTTACTGAGGATAAAACAACAATAGGTCATTTAGTGAATGGCTATATCTTACTGGCAGACTTTATTCCTGACCATGAGGCACATCTATTAAACGCAAACTGGGAAGAGCTACAGCACTTCTCTAAAGATAGAGAATACATGAAAAATGAAGGTGTGGATAAGTTGGATGAAGCTCTGGGGATTTGGGAGAAAATAAAGAAGGATTCTGAAGTGCTTGAGTCAGATATTAAGGAAATTATAAAAGCCACTCATAAATAAGATGAATATATATCATCTTTCTTATAGTTTTAGTGATATGGTTTATTGCATTCTATTATCTCACTATCAATTCTTCAAGATACAAAGACAGCCTCAGAATATATAGAGAAAAAGATATTTTCATAGATAGAGCTTTACAGTATGGATTTTTATCCCCAAATGACAATGAAGATGATGAGGATACTGAGGAAGAACATTATACTGAGTGGACTCTTGGGAGATGGTACAAAGACTTAGAGTTTACAGGGAAGCAAGTAGAAAGAGATAAAAAACCTTATTATGTATCAATAGTTGTTTTTATATTTGTAAGTTTGGTTTTATTGTTCGTTGTTGTGAAATTTGGAAAATTAATTGACTGATTGAGGGTAGATTGAATGAAAAAATGTCCTTTCTGTGCTGAAGAAATCCAAGAAGAAGCAAAAAAATGTAGGTATTGTGGTGAGTGGTTTGAGGAAAAACCTGAATCTGTAGAAGACGATGTTGAAATTAAAAAAGAAGAAATTGAAAGTTTGGAAGAAAAGGAATCAACAGAAAAGATTGAAGAAGAAGTTACAGAAGAGGAAATAGAAAATGAAGAGTTAGGAGATGAAAAATTAGAAGTTGAATATCCAAAACCAAAAGAGAAAGTAGGTTGGGGATGGGGATGGTTTGTTTTGTGTGGTCTGGTTTTTGGTGGAATTTCTAATGCTCAACAAAAGACTGAAGATGATTTAATATCAGGTTTACTTTTTTTTGCTGGAATATTCCTAACCATATTCCTTCTATTTATCTATTTTAAGATAAGGAAAAGATTTATTCTGAAAAATAGATATTCAGAAAAGTGGCATGCATCATTTGTAGCAGGGACAATTTCATATGTCATAACACTTGGGCTATATTTCATCTTTCTTTTTGGTATTTATGGAATAGAGACAGATAGAGAGAATGAATATTTAGGACGCTTTTTTACTTATTATACAAATGAGCTAAATGATATTAATGAGGAGCTAACAAGTAAATTTGAGGAACTTATAGAAAATCCAAGCACAGACCTTGAAGTAAATAATAATATAGATAAATTAAAAGAATATCTGACTCTCTTAGAAAGAAAGAGAACCTTATCAATAGAATTGAAACAAGGGATGGATAACATTATCTTAAAGAGAAAAAACCAAGACTTAAATATAAAATATTTAAGATTTGTATCAATTGCACAAGAACACTATGAGAAAGAAAAAAGTGCTTATCTAAATCTAATTGAATACTATGAAACTGATAATGAAGAAAATCTCAATCAGTATGGAGAATTGATGGTTGAGGTTGAAAAAATAGAAAAAGAAGCTCAGAGTTTAAGTGAATATTTTATTGATAATTTTTAGACAATTA
>CAZPXJ010000349.1:0-1945 GCA_964590855.1 uncultured archaeon | reverse complement strand
TTACTCATTTTAGAAAACTAGATACTATGAGAGATATCGCTGCAACAAGAACTGCTGCTGATATTGAACAAGAATCCAAGAGGTCTAAATAATGCCGATTGATATACGAATCCTAATTCCGTTACTATCGATACTTTCTCTTGGCGCATTTTTCAATGATATTCTCAAAAAGAGAATTCTCAGAATAAAATCTGATGGCTCATTTTTGGAGATGCTAGCAGAATCACTTGTGTTTGGGACTTTATTATTGGTTGTTCCAATGATTTGTCTTGCATGGGTGGCAGATCGTATTGGAAATGATATTATGCTACAAACCTATGTTTATGTCTACCTAGCCGTAGGTCTTCTTTATTTGGTTTATAAAATCTATATGTGGGTGAGAAGAAAATTACCTGATCTTATTCTAGCTGAAAGAAAGAAGATTAGTACATCTTTAGAAGTTTTACTTATAATACTACTTTTGTCGATGATATTTTTCTATATCCTTCAAGTATTAGTTTATCCACTTAAAGGTTGGGATTTTCTTCATTTCTATCTCCCTAACTCTTTTAGAATATTTATTACGGGACAACTAGGTAAAATTAACGAGCTGAATTTCTTACCTCAATTCAAACCACCAATGAATGTCTTTCTGTTTGCCTATACCTTCTTTGTAACTCAAGCTGAGATGATACAATTAGTACCTATTTTATTCTTAGTGGGAACAGTATATTATTGCTACAGAATTTCAAAATTGATAGGTTTATCTACAAAAATATCACTATTTTCTGTTATTGCTTTATTAGCTACTCCTTTGACATTTTTCCTTTTTTATGAGTTCATTTACTATCAAGAAATATTCATTATGTTTTTTGTTTCAGCATCTTTTTACTATTACAAGAGATTTCTAGAATCTAAGAATACAAAAACACAGATTTACTATGTCCTTCTCACTACCTTCAGCATGTCAGGTTGTGTTTTGAGCAAACTGAGTGGTTTCATTATTCCTCTGGTGCTTTTTGTAGCAATGCCTTCAGATAAAATCGGGAAAATCCTACGAAGTACGATTGTAGTTGGTTTTGCAGTGCAATTAATCAGAAAATCTATTTTCGACATTTATCTGGGCACAGGTATTTTCATAGGTCTTTTAACTGTCTGTTGCGTTTATTTTGTTATTAGTAGTGATACTCTTTCATTTTCATGGACAAGGTGGATTTATACTGCAGGTATCCTCGTCCCCCCCATAATTGTAGCAGTCTTCTGGGGACTACAAATGATATCTATCCCTGGAATTGATACTATGTTACAAGATACATATTTCCATCTGAGATATACAAATGTTAGATTAGACTGGGCAGGAATTCATTTACCCGATACTGTCACGTATCTTGAAAATGCTCACACTGCAACATTTTTGTCTTCAACATTTTCCATTCTTGTAGCGTCAATGTTTGCTGGAACGTGGATATTCATTAAACTCGTAGGTTTTGTAAGTTCAAACAAAAAGCACAATGATATTGTTCTCTGGACTTTATTCTTCTTTATGTTCTGGCAAGGGATATATGCTATGGGTTCTATTAGATACATTGTTCCTTTGCTAGTACCTATAACAATAATTTTTGCCATAGGATTTGATTCAATAGTATCATTTCTCAATTCCAAAGATGAAGGAAATCGAGATGGTTTCATGAGTTTTCTTTTTATTACAGCAACCGGATATCTATCTATCTATCCTGTTTTACCAGTAGAGACAGTTTTTGAATCATTTCATCTAAGATGGTATTATGCTCACACTCATCTCTTATCATTACTAGGTTACATTGTATTTTTGAATGCAATTGCGTTTCTTCTGTTATGGAAAGAAGAGCAGTTGAAACTCAGTTTTTCGAAAATCTATGTGAAAAAGATGAATTTCAGGAAGATAGTGTCAGGATTTTTGATTTTTATTATCGGTTTTGTTCCTTTT
>CAZPXJ010000348.1:0-1970 GCA_964590855.1 uncultured archaeon | reverse complement strand
TCACAAGAGAGACTATAGATGCATCTGGATTGTTCTTGTCAATGTCTTGGTACTCTTGCAGGCATTCCAAGATATTCTGCAAACAATTGCTTGTATGCATTTCAGAGCCGCCAATATCCTTCAAGAATTTTGCTTCATCAGATGTCGTCTTTCTTATTACGCTTCTTAATTTACTATCCAGTGCTAGCTCCAACTCATATCTGGAAGCTGCTGGGATGATAATACCGATCCAAAACTCAAGACTGAAGAGGGATTACGTGAATGTTCAAAAGAAGGACAGGAGTTTGGAGATTCCCAACTATGGCTGATGGGTTCTTTGCGTTCTTAGAGCCCTTACCGCCTGGAGAACATATCTTGGTACTTGAACAAAGCGTTCTCAATCCTGTTCAATCAGAATACAGCTTTGCTTCAAGAACAAACTATGTTCTTACGGTAGAGCCTTAGACTGAAACATCATAGATGAGCGGGATACAAAATGGGCTACGAAAATTGGGCTGCAATTGCAGCTTCAAGGTCAGTCAGAAAAAGGAGGAACAAAATAAAAACTCTGAAGCAGGTCGTAGGCTCAATCTCATTTTGTTTTTATTGTAGCGTCAGCGATGTCTCATAATAATACTAAATGCATGCGTTGGAGGGCCTAGGCTTGACTATGATGAAGCCTACGATGTACCAAGGACATCGCAGTGCTGGGTAGAGGGTTAAGATGACCGGCTACTGTATATCTTGCTTAAAGAACATTAAGTGGGGCACAATTGACTTCATACTAATTTTGTTTGCTTTCAGAGCTGCTACACGTGCCCCAGGGTCGTCACCCTTTTCGCCGCAACTAATGATACTAGAAACAAGAATTTAAGTTTTTCCAGCAACGACTTGATTAACACATCAAGCTAAAGTACTATTTAGTTTATTAGCACTACATTAGATCTACGTCAGAGTAAATAAAAATACCAGATGAGAATAAACAAGAAGACAAGTCCTCCTTATGATATAAGGAGCTTCCTTCTAGTGTTTCCTTTATTCCATTTTCAAATTTGGAACCATCTCCATTTTTATCAAGTCATCTTAAAAGTTTTATTTTGAGACATTTATATCTGCACATTGGAGTAAAAGAATGCTCGCTTTATAGAAGTCAACTATTTAAACTATGATGCGCTCTAAGTAGCGTATACTGCTTTATATACCAGTGTCATTATCAAGGCTAATCGATATTATGATCTTTTTGATGGGGTCAATTTGAACAATCACTGAAATATCATTATTCAATACTGTAAGGCTAGCCGTAGCAACAAACTGCTCTGATAATCGCCGTACATCTGCTTCTAGTTTTTCAATCTTCTTCTCGTAACTCTCTAATGCCGATGATGGGAATATTTCATGATTTTGTGTAGTGTGAACCTCTGGACCATATTCTTTAAATTCTAGAGAGGACTGATTTAGTCCTAGCTCAGCTGGCTGGTTCCAGCTCAGCTCGTTGTTAGGGCTGACACCTGCTATAATTGCTTCCGATGTTTGCTGAGATTTTGAAGCCTGTTGTTGCAAAAGCCTCTGGGCCTCCCTTTCCATTTCTTGTTTCTGCAAATAGCTAATACGTGTTTTTGAAGGATCCTTAAGTTCTGGAGGTAGCAGCTTTCTGAGGTAGCTATCGCTAACACCATGAATTAGGAAAATCTCTACAACTAATTTCCTTAGGGCGGTTTTGTCCATATTGTATTTATTCAAACCTAAGTCCAGTATCTCCATAAACTGCTCTTTGACAGTCTTCCTTACCCTTGTACTTTCATTATTCCACTCCCGAATGGTACCTGCAAGAGTCGCAATCTTCTTCTTAAGTTCATCTTTGGGATACATTAGCTCTTCTATTTCAGAACTAGAATCAATTTCCGACATATTACCCAGAACCTCCTTCTAGTTTGTTTTCTCTGTTCGTGCTATCTCTTAAATCATCTACCCCTCTTTCATTAACCGTAAAA
>CAZPXJ010000347.1:0-1981 GCA_964590855.1 uncultured archaeon | reverse complement strand
GTTCTTAGAGCTAGTAAGGTGATTGTAGGTTTACTGGACGCTATCTTCTTAACCTGAAGTTCCAAATTGTAAACCTTTTATTAGATGTGGGTGTATCAATAGTGAGGTCGTCCTGTCCAATTTGTTCCGCTATGAAGTTGGCGATTTCGATTTTTGACCATCTGCTATTTGCAATTAAGTGATAACCATTTTTTTGAAACCCGATTGCTCCGATAATTATATCATTAATTTGCATTATTTCAGATTTCTTCGAATCAACTGGTTCGATTGACCGGAAAGGGGAATAATCAATACCATAGTCTTTTTTCACACCATTATTCAGTATAGTCTTTAGTTCTGAAAGGGAATACTTTGTTCCCCTTCTATCAAGCTGTAAAATCAATCTTGATTTGGTTTTATTATTACAATAGTTTGAGGCAAAACAGTGAAGCAGGAGTTGATAATAGAACTTATAGAATCCAATTTCTTTATCTCCTTTACTAAATTTCTTATGATTAATTTTATGATTATCTATTATGATACAATGAAAGTGTAACAGATTTGTGTTATTCATTGAGTGAAAGTATTCAACAAATTTGAGATATTCATCAAACTTTTGATTTGATACTTTTGCCCATTTTAGTTCACTCCACATATTAGTTTCTTTTCTATACTTTTGCATTGTATCTTCAAAGCTCTTTCTATTCAATGAGTTGATTATTATACCACCAATGACCATATATCTATCTTGTGTTTGTCTACTTTCGTCACAGATTATATTATATACCGGTGTTTTTCTTTCTTGACTCATTGTCATGCTTATTCAATGTGAGTCTCGATAACTAAGTCAACATCTAATGTTTTCAACTGCGTTTTTTCGAATACTTATTAATTCTATCTTTCAACTCTGAGATTCCTTATTTATAGGTATCTATTAGTAGGTATATTCCCAGTTCCGTCAGTATATACGAGAGACTTTAGAGTACTATCTATAACATGATCATGTTCATCTCCAATTTCTCCTTCCCAAATAAAAATGTTTATTGTTGTTTTCTTATTATGTGGAGGTAAATATTCAACATATTCTTTTGTTTCTACAGTTATTGTTGTGCCACTTAAGAAAAGGTTGTCTATAATAAACCATTCTATATATTTACTATCATATCTTATTTCGTATTCTTCCTTTTTAATAGCTTCATCAATACTGTAAAAAGCATCCATATCCCTGATTGCAAATATTATTAATTGTGCCTTTTTGTGAGTTGTAATATCAACTACTTTCGCAATCATCCTAGTGTAACCATTTATAGATTTCCCAATATATCCCTCACCGTAAGGTTGATTAAGAATCTCAACTTTGTGTCGCCTAATATTATTTATCAAATAGTCTTCAGTTATGTCTATTCTTTCCATCATATAATTTTAATATATACGTAATTGATGTTTGGACAAAAGATTATTGGTCTTTGATGCAACGGACACTCATGCCACAATTCTTAGCAATATTTTGTCGACAAACCATTGAGTGCGAATCATAAGTCCTTCTATAGTAACCATTTGTAATATGTTGTGGATAAAGAGTAGATGCCCAAAAACACCCTGAAGTTTCTAAATAATAAAACATTCCTCCGGGTTGGGACATGCCTCCATAGAGTGCTTCAAATCCTGATAATCCACTGACCTTCAACTGATCACCTTCATTAGTCCCTCTACAGTTATCTTGTTCAGCGAAAACTCTTGGCATACCTAGCCTGCATTATTCATAAATAAAGGGGAGTTTGTTCCCTGAAAGTGCTGAAGTATCAGTAAATTCAGGGTGTTGACAACAAACACCCCCTTTGTACAATGTTAAAGAATTATTCTGAGACCACCCCATTAGTTCACGAGCTTTTTCCAGTAGAAAACAAACCTATCGAAGTCAGCTTCACCGGTGATGCTATCAGCAGCGATGGAGGCCTGTTGCTCCTTCGGGAAGTAGATACTCAGATGGGGCTGATAGATC
>CAZPXJ010000346.1:0-1985 GCA_964590855.1 uncultured archaeon | reverse complement strand
CCCAAATACAACTTTCATTGATGAAAATAACGACTATCAATGGAATGAGATACATGAACCTATTCACACACACATTGTTGCTTCATTGATAGGTAGAGGAAAAGGAAGAATCTTAGTTGTTACGTCAACAAGTTTTTTAACAAACGATATAGCGGATCTAGGTTTTAGTAATATTAACATAACTCTTCAGCTTCTGAATAATATAACCTCATCTTCAGAACAGAAGTTAGTTTGTTTTGAAGAGAGCCATAAGCGGTGGCCAGTTACAACTACAGAAGGTATCATCAACCAAACCTATGGGTCTATAATCTTATTGTCAAAAACTAAATTATTCGTTTTTCTAGTAATTTTCATACTCTTATTATTCTACTATCTAACACCTAGATTCGCAGAAACATACAGAAAAAGAGATACATATAAGAAGTTCATTTCTGATAGATTATGGAGTAGAAGAAGAGAGCTTTTTGATACTTTTGGTACGGCAATTAAACCTACTATTGAAGAGAAGTATTTATCTTACCTGTATTTTCAACATGAGTTATATCCAGGTAAAGCTTATAATTATTTTCTAGCAGAGAAATTAAAATTCATTCCTACACAATTGATTGATGAGGAAGAGAGAAAGCTCTTTGAGCTTGCATTAACACGAAAGTTAGATCATTACAGTTTCCTGTTCTTATTTAAGAAATTGGAAGAAATACAAAAAAGAAAGTTGATGTAAATGACACAAGTACAAGAAACAAAAGATATTTTTGAAAACATCATGGAAGAAATGAGAAAGCGAATCGTCGGAAATGATAACGTAATTGAACTGATGTTTGCTTCACTTTTGAGTGGAGGACATGTTCTACTTGAGGGAGTACCAGGTATTGCAAAAACACTCATGGCCAGTACACTCGCAGAAGTAATGGAAGTGGGCTTCAAACGAATTCAGTTCACTAGTGATTTGATGCCAGCTGATATAACTGGTGGAAATATCTACGACAGAGAAACAAGTTCGTTTGATTTCATTGAAGGACCAGTTTTTACCAATGTCCTTTTGACTGATGAAATCAACAGAAGTCCCCCAAAAACACAATCGGCCCTTCTAGAAGCAATGCAAGAAAAACAAGTGTCAATTGGTAAAACTACTTACAAGCTTCCAGAACCATTTATGGTTATAGCTACGCAAAATCCCATAGAAAGCACTGGAGTCTACCCCTTACCTGAAGCTCAGATTGACCGTTTCTTAGTTAAAATTCCCGTTTATCCTCCTACTCTGCATGGAGAGGTACAAATGCTTCTAAAGAAAAAAGAGAAAATGTTTGCAGATGTATCAGCTATAACTAAAAAAGAAACAATACTGAAATTATCCTCTGAAATAGAAAAAGATGTAATAATCAGTAACCAAATTATAGAATATATAGCCAAACTTGTTGTAGCCACTCGTTCCATACCTTCTCTTGCTCTTGGTGCAAGTCCAAGAGGATCAATTGCTCTCTTGACTCTTAGTAGGTCTATTGCTGCTATCAGAGGAAGAGATTTTGTTGAACCTGATGATATTAAATCGATTTTCTTCCCTGTAATGAATCACAGACTTATTTTGTCTCCAGAAGCAGAAATTGAGCAAATAAGGATAAAAGAAATCATAGATAATATTCTTGCTGAAGTGGAAGTAGTAATTTAAATTGATAACTGAGGAAAAATACCATGCAAGAAGAACGGCACCTTGAGCTTACAAAGAATGGAAAAAGCTTCATTTTGTTTGGGAGTCTTTTTCTCATTGTAGGTTTAGCTATAGATAATTATCTCTTGATTATCCCTGGTATTTTTTTCTTATTGATAATTTCGTCAATTTTTGCTAATTTCCTATTCACTCAAAATGCCAAAATACATGCAGAAGTAAGAATATCTAAAAATTATATGCGAAGCAGGGGATTATTGGCCGCATCTGTTAAAATGACAAATAATTCTGATAAAAAAATCAAGCTGAAAGCTTCATTAAA
>CAZPXJ010000345.1:0-1994 GCA_964590855.1 uncultured archaeon | reverse complement strand
TATCGTGTGAGTTTTGGTGTTAAGATTCGGAAAATTGAATCATTTCTTGTTGTCGATGATGACTGGTGGATTATCTTAACAGTTGGGGATGGATCTAGAGCAAGTCAAGTTCTTATAGAATCATTTGTAAGAAATCACTTCTTTTCTGTCCTATATCCAGCATATTTAGAACCAAGGAACTTGATTGAGATTGTATCAAATCTGTATAATGTCTATGATTTCATAACTTTAGAAGAGTATTCTATGGCTAGTGAACGGGCTAAATTTAGAGTGTGGTTGAAAAGTGGGGAGAAGTTTACTACAGAGCTAGCAGATAGTCTTCAAGAAAAGAACGATGCTTCATTCACTGGTTTGAAAGTTTTTGCGGGATCAGATACAACAGATTCCACCAAAATGAAAATATATTCAAAAAGTCGTCTATGTTTTCTTTCAGGCTCGTTTGGAGATTTTTATGAGTTCGGGATTATTCCATATATTCACAGAAGTCTTCAGAATAGTAAAATATATTCTAATCTTGAACGAAAAGTCGATGATGGTAAACTAAGATTATCTGGAGTTCAAATCAAGGGTAGAAAAGAATTCGAGAAGAAAGATATCGACGCTGTGAAGGAGCTTATTCAGAAGAGATATTCAACGGTACTTGTTTATCAAAATCCTGTTGTTGTAATTCAAGCATCAGATGTAAGGGATGGATCAAGTTACGATATCTATATAACTCAATCAAATATCGATGTAATCCCTCTTTCTAAATCAACGTCAGGATCATTAATTGAATTATGTACATCAATTGTTAGACTACTACCACCATTTGTCGAATTTCAACCAAAACAACCAACAATGTTCTTACAAACTTGAGGGAGAGGGATAGTGGGAGTTTGAAGCCATCCTGTCTTGAACTAGAACAAAAGAAAGTGATGTATTATACAGATAAGGCTCATTTCTTTTCAGTATTTCAAAGAATCTTGGAATTGCAGAAAATCGATGTTAGAGTTGAACCAAAATGTATTCAAAAAAATGGAAATGAATGTTATCCTGATTTTGTTTGCAAAATAGATGAAAGTATATCTATTTTTGAACATAAAGGCTCAGTATCAAATGCATTTACCTATGTTGTAGAGGAAATCAAAGATACAGAGCGTTATTTGGAATTAGAGTTAGAATGTGATGTAACAGAAGTTATTCTTATAGTTCCTGACAATGAAATTGAAAAGATAGTAGATGCTTTAAATCAAATTGACACAGAACTAGCAGTTTGGAGTTTCAATCTAGACAAAGACAAGCAACTACTTGTGTTAAATCAATGCTATGGGAAGACTAGTAAAAGACTAAACAATCTACTCGATAATCAATTTCGCTTCGAATTATATTGGTTTAGCTCAAAGAGATTTTTACGTGATAATCCACCTGTAGTTTATACTGCTAGCTATATTTGGAACACTACATTGCGTTTTTTCTTGGATCCATGGTTGCCTCCATCTGAATCATTTGATGTTGATTTAAAAGAAGTCATAAAGAAATCTAAAGATTCATTTCCAAAAGATACAGATGCTAATCAGATAACCAGTAGAAGAGTTAAAGAGGCTCTAGAGTTTTTGAACGAGATAGGATGGGTGAATTATCCTAATGAGGATGGTGAAGTTACAGTAAATAAAGCTAAGGCACTAAGAGAAAAAATGGTTGCACAAGCTCTGCTGAAGGAATATTGTAAAACAAAGGAAGGAGAGCAATCCTCTTTGGATGAATTTTTAGAATAGAATTTTCATATCAAGTTCATATCTTTTGGAGGCAAATTATCATACATCCTTGAAGGGGCGAAGCTCGAATAAAATATTCGAGTAAATATAACCTTCTGTAAGTACCTCCCTGAATGTCTGATGTGCTCGGCTGCATGCACCGACCTATTTCTAGTCAGAAGGTGAGCGAACACCCGTGACCGTTGACTTCCGCGTTTCGCCCTTCTCGCGACTGCTGTCACCAGCGAGAGTCAGGACCGC
>CAZPXJ010000344.1:0-1998 GCA_964590855.1 uncultured archaeon | reverse complement strand
AGAAACACTGTCGCTGGTTTAGCGAGCTGATCATGTTGGAATTGAATCATGTGTATAAGATTTACTATGGGGAAGAACCCAAAACGTTATATTACAAACTTAGTGCTGATTTGTCAAAGCATTTAAAGGAGAACAATGAAGATTACTTTAACAGAATCGCGAAGTTGTTCGATATTAAAGGCTAGAAACTATGATAGGAGGATCAACAATGTTCGGTTCCATACATAACTAATCCAACTAGCTTTATTTAAGGTTTATTAAATCAGGTTCTGTCAAGTCTCAGGTTGATATAGATTTGTAAACTTTCGGTTGATGAATGAATAAATATGAATCGCTTCAGAAGCGATAGCTATTTTGATAGAATGTGGCAGAATAAGAATATAGAACTGGACCATCCTCCAAGAAAGCGTCAGAGAAGAATGACATGTATTAGTGGAAATTAACTTTTTTAGTTATGAGGGACGAATTGCGGGCATTGTTGAAAAAGTTAACGAAGATGAAAATGATGAAAATAAAATAGAACTACTCGTTGGCATGCAGGTTATTGGACAGGAATCAAAATTAACATATGTCACCAAAGAGGGTTATCCAACTAATGATCAGTTGTATCGGTCTATTGGAACCGGAGCGCCATACATATATGTATTTTTAAAACCATTTTATGATAATGAAAAAGAAATAACAATGGAGAAAGTTGCCAGATTGGCATATTTTACTATTCGTTTTATCGAAAGATTTGAAATAGACTCATTTCAATGTCGGCGGAAAGCCACAATTTTGGTGCATACCCAATAGTGGTCCAAGAGTGCACCATGCCCTTAGCTTCTCATTTTTTTGCGATAGCAAAAATACCGTTAAGATCGTGGATCCCAAATGCTCTTGAAGCTCCTGCTCCCAGGAATAGCAATTCTATCTGCGATCTATTTATGGGCGTTAATGTATGTTTATATTGAAATTACGATACGGCCTTCTAAGAGTCTAGGCGCTCTGATAATCTAAGTATCAACTTTAGCGAGCGAGCGATTTGGCCTTTTTTTACTATCAAATTCTTTTTCGTTGTTCGTATCTTACTCAAAATGTGCGACAGCCTGGTTTCTACAAATCTGCGAATCTAAGTACACAGTTCGCTACCTGGATTATGACAAGAACCTTAAAGGCACCTGTGTGGGACATGCATAAGTTATGGATCTGTGGCTAGTTTCTATTCCAATAGAGGGTCACCCATTGCCGGAAAAAGAATCTGACTATTTACAGTATGGAGAAATAGTATTCCATCAGTACAATGATCCTTCTCCAGAATACGGTAAGAGATTTGTTGCATCTACAATCGTCCAGGGTGGAGTTAACATAGTAACGGATAAAGCAAGAGCGACAATACAAGACGCCATAACCATTCTTTCATTCACTTCTGGTTTGCCCCTAAAACTTAATGACAGTGATTACCTTCTTACGCCGAAAAAGGATTCTAATATATCAGGGATTCCCTTCGTTGGCGGGAAAGGATTTAGACGCATAGTAGCAAGTTCTCTAAGCCTTTGGTATCGAATTGGAGATGATGATACAAGGTCAATATTTTCAAGGATTGAGCATCTTAGATCTGAAAAAAAGGACCTGTTTACTAGGGCTCTTAAGCACTACCGAGTAGCTTTAGGTTCTCCGAACCCATTTCAGGAAATTGTGTCGTATTTTTCAGCCGTATCCGTTATAACGTCGGACATTAGAACCAAGGCGAAACCCGATAGATCAGATTTGAGAAATGTACTAAGGGATGTAGCGGACCTTACTTCACGCGAATCGAGAAAGGACTTCAACAAAGCCCTTGATAAGTACTATGAAATTGACCGAACCGTTGGTGCTCATGGAACTCTAGACATTGATATCCTTGATCCAGCAAGAATCAAAGAATGTAATACGGACGCAAAGAATCTGAAGAGATGGGTTCGAAAACTATTAGTTAGTTATCTTGACAGAAATCAGACGCCGACGATTTAAATCCTG
>CAZPXJ010000343.1:0-2001 GCA_964590855.1 uncultured archaeon | reverse complement strand
GTCCCATGCAAATTATACAAGTAGAAGGCAGGGTGAAGTACGATAATAACCCCGCCACTTATTTCTAACCCACAATCTTCCCAATCTGTAAAGCCAATTTTATATATTGTATTGTAAGTGATTTCACAATAATCAATTCTGTAAAGATTCATTCCATACCGTGTGTTATTGAAACAAGTGTTATTTATTAAGTCACAATACCTAGAATACTCAAGGTAAATTCCATAATAGTTATTACTACATGTATTAGATTTTATTTTTGAGTTCATTGTATTTTCAAAAGATATTCCTCTTCCATAACTGAAGATGCAATTTAGAACCTCAACTGCTTCTGAATCAATCACTCTTAATCCCCAATTTCCGTCTTCTTCCAAATTTAGTGTTCTAGAGTTTTTAATAACAACAGAATCACAACTTTTGACTGTTATTCCTAAGAATCCTCTATCTTTCCCTTGATTTTCCACTTCAACATCTGTACAATCAATAAAAATCAGTTGACCATATGTAGATTCTTTTATTTTGATTTGATCTTTACCAAAAAAGAAACCAAGTTTTTTGTTATTAACATAATTATCTTCAATTTCTAAGTAGTAATAGTCTGTGATGTTATCTTGATGTATGTATAGACCTGTGTTGTACAAATAATTGCATCTTGCCATTATGTCAAAGGAACGATAAATCCCTATACCATTCCTATCTGTATTAATTGTGTTATTTTGCACTGAGAATGTAGTGCAGTGAGATAATGAGATACCTCCTCCGTCATTGTTGCTAGATATATGATTAAATTCAATCCAAATTCCATCCGATTCATAGCATTTTATGGCTGATATTGCATTATTAGTAAAAGTGTTATTTCTGACTATTATATTGAAAGAACCATAAATCGATAACCCACCATAGTAATAGTTTTCGATTATTTCATTATTAGTTATTTCTGAATTGTAGCCATCATCAATGTAAATTCCCCCCCAGCTATTCTTGTAGCAGTTGTTTTCACTAATTATCCATGACCCGCTATCTATAACCGTTATTCCCATATGACTGTTATGATGAGCTGTATTGTTTATAATCATTGAACCTGAAGATTCTCGAATATTGATGCCATTAAAGATATGATAAGAACACACATTATTTTCTATTCTTGTAGTACCAGAAGCAACATAGTTGATAGTAATTCCATGTTTATATGCTTTGATCAGACAATTCTTAATTATAAAATGTTTTGTAGTGTTTTGAATCAGAATCCCAGTATCGTTACTTGTTGTGATATTGTAATTTTCAATTATGAATGGATCATAATGAGTACCTATCCCACTAGAACTAAAATTCCCAAAATCATTATCCGACTTAATCTCTATGCTTGAGTGATGAACATAACTAACAACATTTTCTTCTTGTTTTATTTTATTTTCTTCATAGTTTGGAATGGAAGCCTTTTCCTCTTCTAAATCAAGTGTTTGATAATTGTTTTTTACATTTTGAATTTGAAAGATAGGAAAAATAAGGACAAAGAGCAACATGAATAATCTTGTATTCACTTTTATCATATGTGATATCGTTTCACTACTCATAAGTTTTTTCAGTAATAATCTTGTTAGAACCTACTTTTCTCTCACTTTTTACTTGTGCGATAATAGTAGGGAGTATTACAAGAAACCCAGAAACAAAATGAAGTACTGTAAAAAAACCAAATCCGTCTCCTAGGTCAAAAAATGGAATCAGAGTCAATATACCTATAATAACGGAACATCCCCCAGAAGCAATTGCGAAACTAGTAACATAGATTTTATTCAAATCAACTAATGCTGGAACAGCTAGCGTTAAAATTGCTAGAATTATACCTAAACTGATCACCACATAAACTAAGATATTTGTGTTTGCATGAAATTCTTCTATTAGAAACAAAACCAATCTAAAAATTAAACTCGCGAAATTAATAAAAAGGAAGAAGAGAACCATTTTTCCTCCAGGTGTATTTGTGTATTGCTTCAATCTCAT
>CAZPXJ010000342.1:0-2005 GCA_964590855.1 uncultured archaeon | reverse complement strand
GTCAGTATCTCTCCGATTCGGGTTAGTACCAAACACGAAAATTTCTTCACCATCTGATAATTCATCTGAATCAGAGTCTTGAGTTGAGGGGTTTGTGCCATAGATATATACTTCATCACCGTCTGTAAGAGTATCAAAATCTGAATCTATACTAAGAGGATTTGTGAGATATACTTCCACTTCTTCTCCATCCAAAAGTTGATCTCCATCAGTATCATTATTGTATTGGTTTGTATGATAAACATAGATTTCCTGTATATCATCTAAACCATCCATATCTGTGTCTTCTATCTCTATGGGATAGGGATCATAATATAATATATCTCCATCACGACCATCTATATCATATACACCTGTACCGGTGTAATTTGAATAATAATTGCCGACATTTGTAGTGGTATCATACCATAAGCTGCTAATACCTCTATCATATGCTTGTGAAGTAAATTGAGTCCAATAGGTAAAATACCATGCATTTTCTATAAAGAAATTATGATGAAAAGTGTTATTTGCTGATGGCCAGTCAAATGAGTTCCAAACTACATAAACCCCATATGAGCTACATCTAATTATCACATTTTCTATTATTTTGGATTCAAGAGTTGCAAAGAGATAGATTCCTGTACCACTTTCAACTATTGTATTATGTTTGATCGATAAATCTGAACAATATGTGATCTGTAAACCATAATTTTGATAATAGCTGTTTGAACCTATTTCGAAGATTGTATTATTGGTTATTATAGAATGATTGCTATTGTAAAAGTACATACCGTATTCAGTTCCGTAATCTACTGTATTATTGAATATGTATGAATTAGGGCAGGAATTAAAAAAAACGGGTTCAGTATTGAAACCACATTCATTATTGGTGAATGTTGTGTTTTCACAATTATCAACTATAATCCCTCTATAGTTGTTTTTACAGTAGTTACCTGTTATAGTAATATTACTTGTTCCTAAAGCTAATATACCTATTCCACCCTTGATGTTTTTACAAGTGTTATCTAGGATTTTAGCTGTACCTGAAGCAACAGTGTTTACAAATATTCCATGATAATACGCATCCACTAAACAATTTCTAATAATGAAATATTTTGTAGTATAACCGATATAGATCCCAGTTCCTTCAATTGAATCAATTTGTAAATTTTCTATTATGTAAGGGTTTGATTCACTGCCATTTCCTGCAAATCCATAGTCAACAAACTGAGAATCTTGTGTTATACCCAATGCATCTGAATCAATATAATTTACTGATATATCTTCTATCAAGCCTGTATTTATTTTTGGTTCAACAGGTAAAATTACGAAAGAGAAACCTAGCACACTTAGAAAAATAATAGCTAAAAATCTTTTATGAGAAACACTTTTTATCAATTACATCACCTATGTCTTGCATTTATTACACCTCTCAAACAATTATAAATTCTTCCTACAATATTCTAATTAGAAATTTCGTCAGTTTCACTACTTGTGCTAGAAAAAGAATAAATCTCTATCCATAAGTTCAAAGAAAAGAGAGTTCAAACCCTACTTTTTGAATCTTATTATCTTCTTTTTAATTAAGATGTAAAAGGTTAAACCAATAATTCCAGCAGAAAGCAAGCCTACTCCAATACCTATCTTAAGTACTTCATCTCGTGGCATAGGATGGTCAGTAATTAGGAGAGGATTAGTACCTTTACGAATTTCGAAACCATCAGAGAAGCCGTCCTCGTCGGTGTCCCAACTCCTTGGAAGGGTGCCATAAAGAAATTCCTCAGCGTTTGTTAATCCATCGTCATCAGGATCGAAGTCCCCATCTGAAGCATCAAGAGGATCAAATTTGTATTTGACTTCCCATCCATCATAGCAGGTGTCTCCGTCAGAATCCTTATCTGTAGGAGAAGTAAAATAGATGAAAATCTCCTTGCCATCATCAAGATCATCACCGTCAGTATCCTTTATTATTGGATTGCACCCGTAATTATGATATTCTATACCATCCATAGCACCATCGGCG
>CAZPXJ010000341.1:0-2008 GCA_964590855.1 uncultured archaeon | reverse complement strand
CACATCTTTCTTATCTACTATGTCAAAGATGTAACGAGGACAAACATCGGAACAATTTCCACAACCGATACAATCGTTAGTTATGGTAAGGAAATCAGTACTCATTGATAAGAAATTAAAAGACTTCTTCAAAAGTTTTGTGAGTAAGATATGAGAACATTATGGAACAGGATATAGTTCTTCAGTAAGTACATCTTCAATTATGTTCTCAATATTCATAGAGGGGGTATACCCCAATTGCTTCAATTTATCAATATCAAAGATCCATTCTTTCCCAATCATCCTTGCGTATTCACGGTTGATTATAGGTTGTTTTCGAGGTGCAAAGGTCCATTGTATAATCTCATATAACCAAAAGATTATGAAAACTAGGAAATAAGGAACATAGTACTTGAATCGCTTTTTTCCGATAAGTTGCTTTTCTATAGATAATATCAATTCCTTAAATGGACTATTACATGAACAGATGTTATAACTTTCAATTTCCTTAGTACTCTTTTGGCTCAATATCTCAAAAGCTTGACCAATATCATATGGATGAACAATCGAAACTTTATGCATTGGTTTTCCTATTATCGGCATGATATTTGCCTTAACTAATTTCCCCACTACTGGAAAGAAATGACGATCATGTTTACCCAAGATTATAGGAATTCTCACGATACTTCCTTTGATGCCATTTTCTTCACATTGGAGTTTTATTAGAACTTCTGCATTCATTTTAGATTTTGCATATAATCCTTTAGGTTTTATTTGATGTTCTTCAGAAGCTGGAGAGTCAACGATTTTTCCATACACAGCTGTAGTGCTAGCAAATATTATGGTTTTGACTCCAGAATTTATTGCTGCTTGTATAACATTGCTCGTTCCTTTAAAATTTACTCTCGCAAAATCCTTTTTCTTTACATGTCGATGAACGGCTGCACCTATATGCCAAATAGTATCGATTTCATTTTTCTTAAGTATCTCAGTAATAGATTCCCTATCAGTCAAATCTCCAATAACGTAATTAACTTCGGGGATTTTTTCTTGAGGTTTTTTTCTAACCATACCAAAGACAGTAGTATACCCTTTAGATGTTAGATAATGAAGAACTCCTAGACCAGTACAGCCACTAGCTCCAGTTACTAATATCCTATCCATGACAGTAAAGGACAAGTTAGCCACTACAAAAGTTTTATGCAATAAAAAAGAAAGAAAAATGAAGAACCTATTCATTCTGGCTGTGATACCAAGGTTTGAGTTCTCCGATGTGTTCACCAGGTGGTAAATTAGAAATCTGATAAGTATTATAGCCACCAGTTAGATTCTTTACTTTGTATCCATTGTTTTGGAGAATTCTGTAAGCTAGATACGAGGTGAATCCTACTTGACAATGAACATAAATTGTTTTATTTTTGGGTAATTCACCTAACCTCGATCTAAGCTGACCAATTGGAATATTGATAGAACCATCTATATGACCTTCTTCATGTTTATCTGATCCTCTAACATCAACAATAATACCTCCATTTGCAATGATGTCTTCAGCTTCATACCAATGCCAAAGTTCTACTTCCCCTGATTGAGCATTAGAAGCAACAAATCCCGCCATATTGACACACTCACGTGCACAGCCAAAAGGTGGTGCGTAACACATTTCGAGGTCTTGTAAATCATAAACAGTACCACCGAAGTAGATAACAGTGGCAATAACATCTATTCTCTTTTCAGTTCCTGGACCACCAATAGCTTGTGCTCCGAGTATTTTACCATCTTTCTTATCAAAGATTAGTTTCATTGCAATAGGAAGTGCATTAGGATAGTATCCAGCATGATTCTTTGGATGGACATAAATCTTCTCGTAATCATAATCCAAGCTTTGAAGATTTCTTTCTGTTAAACCAGTTTGAGCAACAGTATTGCTGAAAACTTGTAGAACAGAGGTTCCCATAGATCCTTGGTATTTAGAGTCTCTTCCTGCTATATTATCAGCTGCAATTCTTCCTTGTCTATTGGCAGGACCAGC
>CAZPXJ010000340.1:0-2009 GCA_964590855.1 uncultured archaeon | reverse complement strand
TGGGAATATTGATGTTATGCACCTGTTCTGTGATATTGAATTTGTGACACGCAAGTAAATCACGTTGGAGGACATTGGGATGCATTGAACGCATCGTGTTCTCATACTTTTTCAGCTTGTACGTATCAGAGAAATCTTCGAAGACTTGGCCCTTGAGTAGAAAAATCCTGTCCGTTACAGCTTCCTTAACCAAACCCGATGCTAATTTAGTCAAATCTAGATCAGGAGAGGTATCAACAAGGACAAGCGCCTGAGGATTTAGTGTATCGCTGTTTAGAACATAAGACATAGCAACTCCACCTCCCATTGAGTGTGCTATCAGTATGAACTCATGCAAATTGAGGCGTTTTACCAGAGCATCGACTTCAAGAGTGTATCCTAAGTCGATAGAAGCATCTCCTTCAATATCTTCAGATTTCCCATGACCGGATAGATCAATTGCAATACATCTGTTTGTTTTAGAGAACTCCGTTAGTTGCAATGCCCAAGAAATATGTGATGAACCTGCACCATGAATAAAGACCAAAGGAAAACCACTCGATTTGTTCTCCCTATTTTCTACGTCAACATAATGAATCTTGGATTGTTCATAATCAAAAAATGGCATATTGACACATCACTTGAATTATAGAAACCACTGGATATATTGAGTTATTTGTTGTGCATTAGTTAGCTTTTTCTCTGTTCCGTACAGTCAAAAAAATGTGAGTCCAATGACTAACAAACTCTTTGGAACAACTGGCGTACGCAAAATCTATGGAAAAGAGTTCAATCTTGAGATGGCACTAAATCTCGGAAAAGCTCTAGGCACTCTAGTTGGTAGTGGCACTGTTGTCATTGCAAGAGATGCAAGAACAACTGGCTTGATGGTAGAAGAAGCACTTTCAGCTGGAATCCTGTCAACAGGGGTGAGTGTTGTTCGAGCGGGAATCATACCGACTCCTACATTAGCGTACCTTACAAAGAGTGGAGGTTATACAGCAGGATTGATGGTCACTGCATCTCATAATCCTCCTGAATACACAGGGATTAAATTCTGGTCAAAGAGCAGCATGGGTTTCACTTCAGATGAAGAAAGAAAACTTGAGGAAATCTATGAGTCAAAGAAGTTTACAGTAGCTCCGTGGGACAATCTCGGAAAAGAATTTACTAATGAAACAGCTGTAAATGATCACATCACTGCGATCTTGAAGATATGTGATGCGAATCTGATTCGTTCTAAAAATTACACTGTTGTTGTCGATCCTGGGAACGGAGCGGGATGTGTACTGACGCCATATATGATTCAGAAGCTTAGTAGTAAAGTTGTAACAATAAATGGACAATTAGATGGGCATTTCCCAGGACGCCGGTCTGAACCGGATGAAGAATCCTTGGGAGACCTCATACAGATGGTAAAACAAATCGGAGCAGACATTGGGATTGCACATGATGGAGATAGTGATCGTGTTGTCTTTGTTACTGAGAGAGGCGATGTTATTCGAGGAGATAGAACGATAGCTCTCCTTGCACAGGATTATCTTTTAGCTTCAAAGAAGGGTACAATCGTTACCACTGTGGATAGTTCATTAGTCCTCGATGAGATTGTGAAAGCAAGAGGAGGTACAATCATTCGAACTCCTGTGGGAGATATTCAAGTTGCCATTAAGGTGAGAGAAACAGAAGCAGTAATGGGAGGAGAAGCTTGTGGTGTATTCATTTTACCTGAGTTTCACTTGGCGCCTGAGCCATTCTTAGCAGCATGCAGGATTCTTGAGAAAATGGCTCGTAGTGAGAAGAGCTTTGGTGAATTAATAGAAGAGATTCCGATTTATCCGCTTAAGAAGAGCAAACTAACATGCCCCAATGATAAGAAATCCATTGTCATGAAAAATCTTGTATCATCACTCCCAGAGAAACTGAAGGATGTGGTAGATGTAATCACAGTAGATGGTATTGGAATAACTCTCAAAGAGGGATGGATACTTGTGAGACCTTCTGGGACCGAACCCGTGATAAGAATCACCTGT
>CAZPXJ010000339.1:0-2029 GCA_964590855.1 uncultured archaeon | reverse complement strand
CAAAATCGCCTCCGATTTTGATATTCCCAACCGGGATAATGGTTTTACTTTTATATCCGATCCTGCTAAAAGAATGCAATTTTTAACGAAAATTATGGATTTCACTTTCCAATATTCATTCAAATTCGGAGAAGTATTTGCTACCTCCTCAAATTTAGAAGGTGTTGTTGCTTGGCTCCCTCATGATAAAGCATTTATTTCTTCACTTCAATATATTCGATATGGTGCTCTATCCGCCTTTTTTACTTTAGGAAGGGGTTATCTTAAGAAAATGAGACAATATAGTTCATTATGCCAAGAAATGCATAAAAAACATGCGAATTTTCCCCACTGGTATCTATATAATCTTGCTGTAATTCCAAAACATCAAGGTAAAGGTTTTGCAAGCAAGTTGTTAAAACCTAAACTCATGATCCTTGACAAATTACATTTACCGTGTTTTTTAGAAACTGGCGAGATAAATACCACTCTCTATCAACATTTTGGATTTGAAGTTGTTGAAAGAGTTTCTTTACCTGAGTTAGAAGAGGATATATTCTTCATGTTAAGAAATTTCAATTAGTAAATTGAATCTGAAAATAAGAAAATAAGATTAAAAGAATCAAAATATAATATTGTCTTCCTTAAAAAAAAATGGAGAATAATTAAAAATTATGAATTTAACCCTTCTCTAAAATAGTGCGTGCCTTATCTAAATCATCCACTCCTAGCACAATTCTGTTATTTTCAGCAAGATAAATGAGATCGATATTTATTCTGTTATTTCCAAATTTACGCGCTAACTTCCCTCCTCCCCCGGCCTTTCCTGCTATATCACTTATATCTAAAACTATTACCTCACGCACAGCTCGTACTTCAAAACCTGCCTCTTCGAGTGCCCATCGTGCAGCTGTTTCATCTTCAACTAAAACATGAACCATGCTTTCTTCTTTTAATGGTACTCCACACAACCCCTCCATGTTGATTCCCATTTTGCCTAATGTTTCTCCCAAATTCGCTAAAGAACCAGGTACATTTTCCAATATAACAGCAATATCTTTCATTTTCAAACCTCCAAATTGTTGTGTAATATTAAAGTGATCACTCAATTTTCATGAGATTTGTTTCGCATTACTAATTATGTCAATCCCATATTTAAGTTTTCTTTTAATTTAGGAATTTTTTCGCTTTTAGCGTCGAAAACTAGCAAAATGAACATATCCGAACTTAGATAAAGATATAGATCATTATTTATTAGTATTCAAGTCATCAACTCATCAAGAAGGTCTTTAATTGATAATGCGATTGCTTTTGCCATTAATGGAGGAACTGCATTTCCGATCTGTTTCAAAACAGAGCTCTTTGTCCCCTTAAATGTGAATTTATCATCAAACGATTGAAGTGCTGCTAATTCCCTTGGAGTACAGACCCTATCGAACTTATAATGCACGAAAACTCCGCCATGATTCTCTTTTACTGTTCTTGAAGGTTTATTTGGATCCAACCTCCACCAGGCATCGGAATAATTTTCATAGACATTACCACCAATGGGCGTGTTCTTGATCCGTTCTACAAACTCTTTCTTGTGTTTCGTGAAAAGATGGCTATTTTCTTCATTTTCATCCCAGTTTTCATATTTTTTTAAAACTTCTGATGCTGTAATCCATCGATTAGCTTTACTATCATCAGATATATGGTTCATCAAAGACCTCTGGGACGTTTTATTTGAATGCGTCTTTTTAGGAAACGTAATTTTAACATTCTCATGCTTTGTACCAATAAAAATTACACGTTCTCTAGTTTGACCAACTCCATAATCAGCAGAATTTAAAATTTGCATTGAAACTTTGTATTTCATTTCTTCAAATTTTGCCTTGATTTTATCGACTAATGGGATAAGCTGCTTTTCGATTTCTCTATTTATCTCTTTAATATTTCTTTTTAATATTTGAAAATCTTTTTCTTCTTTAGAATCTAACTTTCTTTGAGCTCGATACCTTTTTAAATCCTTATACTTTTGTAAATCGCTACAACTTTTTTTAAAGATCTC
>CAZPXJ010000338.1:0-2049 GCA_964590855.1 uncultured archaeon | reverse complement strand
TTTGTCTTTTTCACCATTTAGAAAATACAAACTCAACAGCAAATATATAACTTTGATCAATCCCAAAACATTGTAACTTGCATAATAAAAATGGAGACACTTCTCAATGTTTTCAATTGCTTCTGTATATCTTTTACTTTCGAATAAAATAGACATTGTGTATGAGTATAGAGTTTCATAGTAGGTTTTCTCATACGATTCCTTATATTCTTCTATTAATTCCAAACATTGAGAGATTCTCGCTTTCGCTTTCTCTTTTTCTCCTTTTAATTGATAGACAAGATATTGATTTTTCATCCAAATAACTTTCTTCTCAAGATCTTCAGTCTCATCTGCAATGGTTTTCATCTTCTTCTGCAAATCTTCTGAATCTTGCAGTTTACTTCTAAAATGATAAACTTGCATGAAAAGGATCAAATAAAGTTTAAAATATGAATCCCTGTCAGCTATATCCGAATCAATATCAGATATTAATTCCTTGATTAAATTAGAAATCTCATCTGATTTCTCGTTAGCAGCAACAATTTCCAAATCACTAATGTATTCTTTTAACTCCGATAAACTAGAGATATTGTCTTTATCTTCAAATATACTCTTTCGTTTTCTTTGAAACTCTTCAATATCTAACATAGTCTATCCCCACTATTACCTTTCCTCAAAGGTTTATCTAATGAACGTAATTTCATTATATGTAAGTGAAATGAATATAAAATATCTTCGCTTAACATTATAACCAAGAAAAAGAAAATGCCAAAAGCTCAAATTATTGAGCTAGAGGGCTCAGGGATGCCATAGAGGAGGCAAATCATTTGGATCAAGGGGATCAGGATCGTACATTTGAAATCAATAATAGTATTTGAAGAAATACTATAATCACATCAGAAAGAAAGTGTCAAATGCGATAGTTTACTATATAAAGTCAACAAATTGCTATTTTCCGTGCCTTTTTCTTTTGTGCTTTTATATTCATTTTTAGTATGAGAATCGTCCTAGTAAGTTCTTCTGAGGAGAAATTATGTCAAAGAAGAAGAATCTTCATTCAAACAAATACCAGTTTAAGAAAAACAGTGAAAGTAAGAAAAAGAGATTGTTCAAGAGACTTTCAGTTTGGGTGATTGTTGCTTTTGTAGGAATAGTTGCTTTCTTTTTCTTATTTAGTGAATTAATCCAACTTCTACCTTCTGCCCCCTTAGTAGCATTCGCCGAGTTTGCGGAGAACCTAATCTTAGCCGTGAAAGGTTTTTTTGTAACAATTTTTACCAACGTAGCAGTCTTAATATCTATAGCAGGTTTAGTTGTTCTATTAATTATTATCAAATTCTTACCTTTCTATCCTGTTGATGATATTAATTCTCAAACCCAAAAAAAACTGTTTTTACCTTATTATCGGAAAATTGGCCTAGTGCTAGTTTCTTCTTCTGTTACAAACCAATCTAATAACACGAATTCTGTTAGTTCTTACGCTAATCGTGTTCACCAAGCTTTCTTGAGTTGTTTATCCATGAAGAAAAGAGATAGGATGCTAGCGGTGTTTCGCCATAACACAGGAGTGTCGTTGTTGTTTTTCATAACAGCTAAAGGCTTTTTGAAGAACAAAGTAGAAGAAAAATTAGAGAGAGATACAGTTTTTGTGTCAAATTCTATCGAAACACATTATGACAGTAGAATAAAGACCCTTACAGGAGATCAAGCAAGAAGTATGATTAAGACTCTTAATCAGATGAAGGAGAAGAGTAATATAGAATTTTCAAGAGAGTTAGTTACCAAATTTAATCTAACAGATCAAATGTATAATATACTTCTAAGAAACGATCTTAAAGATGCATGCTTCATTATTAAAACTGAGAAGAGGAGAAAGGATGCTAAACAAGTTAATTTTGATTTGATGCTTTTAGCTGAAGATAAGAAGACATTTTCCTATATTATAGATGCCAGTGGCTTAGGTAAGAAAAAGAGGAAAATCATCCCTTCAACTAAATCTTTCAACAAACTTATGTTTTCATCAGTTAAAAACAAACACCCAGTAGAGATAGAAGATGTAGCTTCTTT
>CAZPXJ010000337.1:0-2073 GCA_964590855.1 uncultured archaeon | reverse complement strand
TTCATCCCTATTGCTTCATACTCAAACTTGACCGCGAAAGCCCCTACTTGATAAAGTAAAGATCCACCTAATGCTTCGAATGCTAATGTTACCATATCAACAATCATCGTTAAATTCACAGGTGGAAGCATACTGAGCATATTGAAGAATACAGGTGCAGGAGGTACTGTTGTTTCGTTGAAACCGAATGGTGCAAGTATCTCTGTAGCATTTGCTGGATCTGCTAATGCTTGTTCAAAAGTAAATACAACAACAAGAGGTTTAACTATTATCTCTTCTAAATCTTCTATCTCTGCTTTTTTCATTTAATTCCGAACATAAATAGACTCGTTTACCAATAACGGATATGTCTCGATAAGACTATCATAATCTGTTGAATTTTCGTCTTCAAGCGTGTAGTTATTAAGAACCTCTGTCTGATTCTCGCTATCCATAAATATGAACAGCCTATCCATTTCAGTTTTTCGAATCGCAAGGGGTACAGCATTTTCTATTCCTCCTTGTTGAATTCCAGTATCAACAATATCGGAAAGATAATTAGGTAAAGCTAGTTCTAGATTTGCTTGAGCAAACAATAACCCTATTGCTGTAATAATAAGAAGAGTGTAAGGTTTAGCGTATTTGAATAACTTGAACATGAGAGTAACCTCTAGGTAAACATTGAATTAAAGATAAGCCAACAAGAATTGAAGCATATTTAATTATTCTGATTTGTTGAAAATTACTGCACAATTTTTTTATACATGGATTACTTTAGAAAACTATTATGAGCGAAGCCCTTTATTGCTCCAATTGTGGGAGAATAAATGAAAGAAATGATCCTTTTTGTGCTTCATGCGGTTACAAATTCCCAGCAGATGTTCTCGTTTCCTACCAGAAATCTTCCTCTATCCCAATAACTGATCATGATCAATTAACTAAGAAAGAGGAACCTGTATCGACAAAGGATTTTATTAAAAATCCTCCATTTGGTTTTTTATTAATTGCTTCCTTTCTGTTATTACTCTTATGTACAGCTATAGGGTTTATTGCTTCAGCTATAATGTTTTTTGAAGTAATAGGCTTTATTATATTTGGTGGAGTTAGTGCAGTACTTGCAAGTTGCTGTGGCTTCTACCTTCTCTATTGTATTTTCTCAAAGAACTATCTTATTAGAAAGATGAATGATAAAATACAACTTGATTCTTATCAAGATATTCTGGAGAAGAACTTAGATCTTCTGTTTAGTCAAGGATTATTTCAAGGAACAATAATTAAAGCAATCTTTCGCGTTCTTACTATTCTGTATTTCGTTGGTTTCGTAAGTTCTTTTATTGGTGCAATTGTTTTTTATTTTGTTGTGTTCGGAGGGCTCTTCTACTATTTCTATTAGTTCATCTGATCTAAACTAGTAGTTTTTCAGAAATTTCCTCACATCTGGAAGTATTAAATCGCTAATACTATGAACTTCGTGTCCAAAATCTGGATAGGATACGTAGGTCACATTTGATCTCATACTTACGTATTCTAGTCCTCTTGGATGATGCCCCCAACTGTCTTTTTCACCATTATACAATAAGATTGGTTTGGTTATTTCCTTCATATGTCGATTATCCTCGAAGAATACCTCTGAACCCCAAAAAGCAGTTAGTGCTTCAAAATCATAACTTCTAGTTTCTTCTTCAACTTCCGCAGTAATCTCTACTCCACTTCTTTCCAGATAAGCTAGGAATCCATCAGCTCCACTTTTCATAAGTTCTAAAAATCCCTGAACTTTACGCTTCAATTCTTCATCTGGAGCTTGAGGAGTGATTCCACCAAGTATAAAAGATAAGAATCTTTCTGGATGAAGAGTTGCCAAACCGAAACCTATGTGACCACCCATGGAATAACCCCAATAATGGGTTTTTTCAATATTCAACTCATCAAGAACAGCTAAAATGTCTGAAGTGAGAATCTCCATAGAGTAAGAATTTGAATCATGAGGTTTATCACTCTCTCCATGTCCTCGAAGATCGATTAGAATGAGCTTGTAGTCATCTTTGAACTCATCGATATATTCTGAGAATTCAGTATGATCAGCCATGAATCCAT
>CAZPXJ010000336.1:0-2077 GCA_964590855.1 uncultured archaeon | reverse complement strand
CTCAATGAAATATACAATTGTAGTATAATCTAAGTAGTTCTTAAGTATCATTGCAGTGTTCTGAACTTCTTTCTCATTTTCTGCTAATTGAGGTTTTAAAATTGTGAAGAATTCATTTACTAAGAAATTAATATATTCATAGTAATCATTAGCATAAGGAAAACGTTTTTCGATCATTGATTTAGCAAAATATAGATAAGAATTAACATAAAATTCTATTTTCAGGACCATCATTGTTTTATTATCATATCTAGGGGAATGTTGAGGAAGATACATACTAAACATCTTGATAAAATCTAGAACCTCTCCTATATCAGCTTGAGAATAAAGATCTACATTCTCTTCACTGAAATTCGGAAACACAAACTGAGGAATTCGAAATAAGCTGAATATGACATTTCTTTCATCATTCTTTTTCTTATCAACCATCTCTTTAGCTGTGAGAGCTAGAATTAATAACCTCTCAGCAGGATCAGGAAGGTTTTTGTTTATCAACCTCTGATTTCTAGAGGTAGGAGAATCTATTATGATATCTTCGAATTTTCCTTCTTCAATGTCATTCTCAATCTCCTTACTTAGTAGATTTAGAAACTCATGAACAGGTCTGTAAATTTGCACTCTCTCATTTGGATTGAATCGTTTCATTTTCCTCTACTACCTGAATTGATTTACTAATTCTAGAAATTGACCAATCATCTCTGAATAATGCAACTCTCCTTTATCTAACATCCACTGGTAAATATCGCCTATTTCACTAATGGAATTCTTGTATTCCTGATTCATCCCTATCATTGATATTTTGTAGGATAATAAGAAGAATCTAGACATTTTTGCTCTAACATGATCGTCATATTCTTCAAAAACCTCTTTTATTCGATCTATTTCAAGAGCTAAATCCATCTGATCAATTAATGAAGTGTTTTTGATTCTTGGTCCTCCGAGGTAACCCGTTAAACCTAAAAGTTTAGCTGAATGAAACTGTAGCAAAGCTGGTAAATAGATAAATACTGTAACAGCTTCTTCGTATTCCAATTTCTGTTCAATAAAATAATCTCTTGCTTTTTCAAAAGATTTGAAAGAATTATTTGGGTTACCAATTGATTGATATAATCCTGCCATGAGCCTACTTACTTTGGAAGAAAGTTCTCTGTGTTCTATACTTTCCGCTGAAAAGAGTAATCTTTCTCCCTTCTCTACTGCTTCTTCTGGTGTTATTCGTTCAGATCTGAGTTCGAGTTCTATTCTTTGAGCATTGAACATAAGAGGATGAAAATCATCTGGTTGATATCTTTCTAAATATTCATCAATCAATCTTATTGTCTCTTCAGGTTCCTCAACAAATTGAGACAAAATAATTTTCTTTTCGAATGCAGATCTTTCAAACGGAGTTTTCTCGAAATATTTGAAAGCACCATCTATACTTGTATAAGCTTTTAGAACATCTCCTTCTTCAGCATCTATCTGCGCTTCAAGGACTTGCAACTCGTGAAAATAAGGTTCATTCCCAATCTCTTTCGCTTTATCCATTAGAAAATGAACTATCTCTCTAGCATCTGCTAACTTGTGATAGACTATTTGTAATTGAGCTTTTATCTGCCAATATCTGAAAAAGTTTTGAGGATTAGAGATAGTTATTTGATCTTCTTCCAATTGTTCCAAAAGCTCTTTTCCTTCTTCATAATAACCATATGCAAAATGAGTAGCAATGAGTTCAAGTGTAACCAAATAATATTCATCAATGAGCAATCGCTCTTTAGTTTGTTCTGCTAGTTCTGTCAGAATATCTACAGATTCTTGTCTTTGACCTAATAGAGCAAAACATCTAGCTATTTTGATTTCAACATCTCTAAGATCTTCTTCTTTACCTTCTAAGAACAATATATCTCTAGCTTTGAGATACCAGCGAAATGATTCTAGAAATTTGAATTGAACAAAAAATTCATCGCCCTTATCTCTCTCAAAGCTCATCTAAGTTCTCTTCCACTTATTATTTGAGGAGATTAGTATTTAAACATTTTAAAATCTGTCTCTACTTCAAATTTTTAGAAATCATAATATCAACCTGAATTTCTAACTT
>CAZPXJ010000335.1:0-2104 GCA_964590855.1 uncultured archaeon | reverse complement strand
TAATAAATTGAAAATATTATTAGAGAAAATTTAACCTTTCACTACACCAATAGGAACTAATCTTACTATCTTTTCAACGATTTCAAGATCATGACTTACTTGAACGACTTGATCTATATCCTTATAAGCACCAGGCGCCTCTTCAGCAATAACTTTCATAGAAGCAGCTTGGATCATGATACCTTGTTTACTTAAATCTTTTTTTATCTGTTCTCCCCCGTATTTCTTTGTTGCTTTCGATCTTGACATAACTCTGCCAGAACCATGAGCTGTTGAACCAAATGAAAGATTCATAGCGTTTTGTTTACCAACACATAGATAAGAAGCGGAACCCATCGTTCCCGGGATCAACACGGGTTGTCCTATCATTTTATAATCATTTGGTAAATCAGGGTGTTCAGGAGGGAAAGCTCTTGTAGCACCTTTTCTATGTATATTTAATTTCATTTTTTTACCATTTACTTCATGTTCTTCTATTTTTAAAATGTTATGACAAACACCGTAAACTAAATGCATATCTAGATCATCGATATCATTTTTAAATGTATTCTGAAAGGATTCTCTTAACCAATGAGTGATAAGTTGACGATTAGTGAACCCAAAATTTGCTGCACAAGCCATTTGCTTTAAATAATTCTGTGCTTCGGGTGTATCAGCTGGAACACATGCTAACTCTCTATCAGGAACTTTAACATCGTATTTTTTCATTGCCTGCTCTATATTACGTAAAGAATCTGTACATACTTGATGTCCGAGAGCTCGACTCCCTGTATGAATCATAACAGTTATTTGATTCTTTTCATGTATACCTAAAGTCTTAGCTATAGTTTCATTATAAATTTTATCAACTTTTTGAATTTCAAGAAAATGATTTCCACTTCCCAATGAACCTAGTTGTTTTATAGCGCGCTGCTTTGCTTTTTGTGAAACTAAACTTGCATCTGCATCTTTTAAACATCCATTTTCTTCCAAATGGGAAAGATCTTCTTCAATGGCATAATTATTATCTAAAGCCCAATTCACACCATTATTTAGGACTTTATCTAAATCTGAATAACTAATATTTAGTTTCCCTTTCGATCCTAAGCCTGAAGGGATATTATTAAAAATATTATTTAACAGATTTGGCAGTACACTCTTAATATCTTTCAGATATAAATTTGTTCGAACGAGGCGAACACCACAATTAATATCGTAGCCAACACCTCCAGGAGAAATCATTCCGCTCTCTGCATCAGTCCCAGCAACCCCTCCAATACAAAATCCGTATCCTTGATGTGCATCTGAAAGTGCAATAGCATGTTTTTGAATTCCTGGTAAACACGCAACATTACAAATTTGGTCTAATGTTCTATCTTGCTTTATTTTCTCTAAAATATATTCATTAGCATAAATTTTTACAGGGACTATCATTTGAAATTTCTCAATCTTTCCTTTTATCCTTGCCATTAAGGTCTTTGCAGGAATTTCGTAGATATTTTCATCAATTTTATTAACATTCATCTTAAATTTATTAGTAAAACAGTTATCAAAAATATTTTCATTTAATCCTATAATATTACAAGAATTAGAGTAATTAATAAAAAGAGTAAAATATAATGAAGATAAAACTTTATGTTATTTCTATAAATGAAAGCAAACCTAAATCGTCTAAGGCTCCAATTATTCGCTGAATCTCTGACTCTGGTCGACCAGACTCTTCAGCGATCTCCGAAATTGTATGAAATCCGTCCGCTAAATGGGCGATTGTAAATTCTTTCTCATCTAAAAAACCTTGCGTAATAACTTGCTTGGGCAATTTTTTGGAGGTCCACTCCGGTTTCTGATCTCTTACAACACGCAAATCTTCTTCTGACAAAACTAGTCCCTTCTTTGTAATCTGTTTCTGCGATTTTTGAAAATCCTTCTTGAAAATCTTTAAAATTGGTAGTTTCAACTGGATCTCAGCGAGTCTACCACTTTTTAGGACTTCATCAATAATTTGGTCAAAATCACGAAAGATACGAACATCTCCGGACCAATTTTCAAGTCTATCTCCAAACTCACTAACAAATTTATCAATAATATCTGTTAATGCCCTATGGGTAATCTTTGCATCATCATT
>CAZPXJ010000334.1:0-2107 GCA_964590855.1 uncultured archaeon | reverse complement strand
TATTGAGACTGATTCTAAACTCAAACAGAATATTGAACCCATACAAACCTCTGCTGACATCAAACAAGACATTCAACCAATAGAAACAAAGCCAGATATTGAACAGAAAATTGAACCTATTATTTCAGATACCAGCATAGATAAAGAAATTGTTCCTATGGAAACCCAAGCTAAACCGATGGTTGATGATGCGAGAGGATACCTTGGTGAACCTACTGATGTTGAGACAATTCCTGTACCTAAAGTAATTCCTGGTCATGAGTTTAGCCCTAAAGATAAAAAATCCGTCAAAGAAATCAAAAAAGATGAAGAATAATTTTTTGCTTCATCTGCCATTTTATATATTGATTTTTTCAATTACAACTTGAGAACTATCTTTATAAGTACTTCAAACGTGGTTCAACTCGAAAAACGATGAGCAATAAGAATCAAGTAACTACCAACATTGGTGTTCAAATGAAAGAAGAAGTAAGTGAAACAAAAAACAACTATGGGACAGATAATTTCAGCTTCTTCTGGATAATTTTCTCGGGTATTGGTATGATGCTTTATTACTTATCTGAGATGGTAAACAGAGTCTTGTTCATTGCTTTAGAAGAATCAAGCGAAATGATGTGGAGAATTTGGAGAATAGTTGATTCAGCTTATCTAACTATCATGTTCGTACCAATTGGTCTGCAAGTTTTGAACTGGCGAAGAAATAACCTTGGAATTGAAAGCAAGAAGAAAACTAACATGATTTTCTTTTCAGTTATAGGTGCAGGAGTATTTGTTGCGATGTATGAAGTACTCACAGAATTACGATCTGAACTTGATTATAGTCACCAAGGAGATTTGTCAGTACCATTTTTACTGATGATGATGCTACATATTTATGGCTTTATGCTTCTAAAGAATCTTATCAACATGATTGGAAGGTATAAGGGGGTTACAACAGGGACTAGTATTTTCTACACATTTTTTGCATTCAATCCCGTAGTACGGTATCTATTACCTTTCATTATACTAATATTCGCACAATTAGGTGGAGCGTGGGCAACTGTGTTTTTCGTTTATTCAGAGTTAGTTATGACGTATATTTCAGCTGTAATAGCTATAGGCTTTTTCATCTTTGTAATAAAAGATGCCAATAAAATTTCAATAGGCCACCTAATGATGAAACATGACAAAACGACCAACAGCCAAAGATTACCTGAGATACAAGGAGTCAAATTGATAGAATTCCAAAATAAGATTATCGAAGTACCAATTAAACAAAATGTATCTGTGTTTTGCCCTAAATGCGGATTGATTATTTATGATGATGCTAAAAAATGTACAAACTGCAACACTATAATTAGCTAATTCTTTTTCTTTTATTCTTTCTTTACAGGTCTAGAAACAATGAGGAAATAAATAACTACTGCGGAGATTAAAACACCAACTACAATAAAAATAACCTCAGAGTAACCACCAGGATCTTCTTGACGATCTGTAAAGTACTCATCTGTATTCTGCCCTATAGCATTAACTACATTTGATTCTAGAAACTTGTAACTTGAAGCTCCTAGTATATCTGCAACGATTCTACCTAAGTCATCAAGAATAATTATGATAGGAACCTTATCAACGTTGAAATCTTCTTGTGCTTGATCGGACATATAACCCCATATCCAGCTTAAAGGAGCGTTTGTTTCATCTATGAAATCTACAATCGTCTCATTATCTGAAGCTTGGTAAAAGTTCAGCATGATAATGCTTACATTGTAATTATTGTCAATCTGTTTCAAAGTATCGATTTCGTCTTTACATACATGACAATTATGAGCAAAAAACACAACTAGTCTCACTCCATCATAATTGTCTACATCATCTAGAATCTGGTTAATGTTCTTGAAAGGAATACTTGTTGCTTGAGCATGTGCAGGAGTTATTAAGAGATTAAGTAGAAAGAGTACTATTGCAAAGAATGACAATTTTTGTATGATTTTGTTTTGCTTCATTTGAAACCAGCTGCTCTATTTAGCTTATAGCTGAGTAGTTTATTATTGTTCTGTCTTTTTCAATTTTCACATCATTACAAATGACAGATTTTTCTATCATTGCACCTTCAGCAATTGAGGAGTTA
>CAZPXJ010000333.1:0-2107 GCA_964590855.1 uncultured archaeon | reverse complement strand
CATATTAAATGCAATAGCATCTCATGCTACTGAACAAACAGCTGAGTACGTTAACCAAGCGGTAATCAAAGAATTATTTGAGGAAGTTAAAGGAAAAGAAATGACATGTAGGTTCAGTCCGGGGTACTGTCAATGGGAGTTAGATAAGGGGCAGCAAAGTATTTTCAAAAATTTAGATAGTTCAAAAATTGGAGTTAACCTTACTTCGTCCATGATGATGAACCCTGTAAAATCTATTTCATTTGCGATTAATATTGGCAATGAAGTAGACAAAGAATTGGGTTTAAGAGGTTGCGAAAATTGTGATATGAGTAATTGTGCATTTAGAAGAATCTAGATACTTTCATGGAAAATAATTTTAAAGAGTGGTTCATTTGTTTGCAATGTAAAATGAAGATGATTTCATGAGACCAAAGATTAGTATCCTTGAAGAAGAATTGAAAGAGAAGGTTTTTGTTGAAGCATTAGAAATCCTTGAGGAAATTGGAATTTTCATTGAAAATGAAGATGCAGTTAATTTATTGCGATATAGAGGTATCAACATTGAAAATCAGCGAGCGAAAATACCTCAAGATATGGTAAGAAAGGCACTCAAGTCCGTTCCATCTTCGATTCCTCTTTATGATCGAGAAGGTGATTTAGTTGTTAATCTTGAAGGGGATAACATTTGCTTTGATCCAGGTTCTGCTGCATTGAATGTCCTTGATTCTCAAACCAATGAAATACGAACAGCTGTAACAAAAGACTTTGTGGATTTTACAAAAGTAGTAGATCAGCTTGAGCACATTCATGCTCAGAGTACAGCTATTACCTGTTCAGATGTACCTACTGAAATTGGTGACAGATATCGAATGCTAATTACTCTCCTGTTCTCTTCCAAGCCTATAGTCACAGGAACATTTGCTAAAGAGTCTTTTGAAGTCATGAAGGATATGCTTATTGCTGTTAGGGGAAGTGAGGAGGAACTCAGAAAGAAACCTCTGGCTATATTTGATGCATGCCCTTCTCCACCTTTGAAGTGGAGTGATTTGACTTGTCAAAGCATTATTGATTGTGCTAGGTATGGTATTCCTTCTGAATTTGTTTCTATGCCGATGACAGGTGCAAATGCTCCAGTAACCATTCTAGGTGCAATCGTTCAACATGCAGCTGAAACATTAGCTGGTCTTGTAATAACTCAGCTTGTCTCTCCAGGAGCACCAGTGATTTGGGGTGGTTCGCCAGCTGTTTTTGACATGCGAAAAGCTACAACACCTATGGGTTCTATCGATACGATGATTCTTGATCTGGGGTATGTTGAGATTGGAAAATATCTCAATCTACCCACTCATGCCTATCTAGGCATGTCTGATACAAAGATTCTTGATATGCAATCAGGTTTCGAATCAGGTATGGGGGCACTACTAGCTGGTGTTAAGGGAGTAAACATGATTTCTGGTGCAGGAATGATTGACTTTGAAACAACCCAAAGTATTCAGAAAGTAGTTATAGACAATCAAATGATTGGGATGATTTACAAATTTAATAAAGGAATAATCCAAAGAGATGAACCTATTGCGAAGAATCTTCTTATTGATTTAGAAGAAAAGACTCACTTACTCTCTCATGATCACACATTGAAATGGTTCAGAGAAGAACATTACATACCAAACAAAATCATCGATAGATCAACAAACGAGGAATGGATAAATACAGGCAGAAAAACAGTTAATCAAAGAGCAAAAGAAGAGGTTGATAAACTTCTGAATAAATATCCAGGGACTTCATTAGATAAAGATAAGATAAAATCCTTAATTGAAATCATGAGTTACGGAGATATTGATTATAGGAAACTGCTAGAGTTGTAATGCCGACAATAAAATTGTAATGCATCCAGTAAAGGTTTTATATCCAAGCATACTATATTGGTTCTTGTGATTTAATGAATAGAAGTAACAAAATCAAGTTAGCTATATTTACACTCGTTATGTTATTAACAACCTCATTTTCTATAATGAGTATAACTAGAGCTCAACAAAACCACCAAGAAAAACCCATTCAGCTAAATTATACAGATACTACTCCTTTGATAATTCAGAATGATACAGCTCTTGCAGATGCTTCATCA
>CAZPXJ010000332.1:0-2107 GCA_964590855.1 uncultured archaeon | reverse complement strand
GGATCCTTCAAAAACACGTATTAGCTATTTGCAGAAACAAGAAATGGAAAGGGAGCGCCAGAGGCTTTTGCAACAACAGGCTTCAAAATCTCAGCAAACACCGGAAACAATTAGGGCAGGTGTCAGTCCTAACAACGAGCTGAGCTGGAACCAGCCAGCTGAGCTAGAACTAAATCAGTCCTCTCTAGAAATTACGGAATATGGTCAAGAGGTTCACACTCCACAAGACCATGAAGCATCGGCATTAGAGAGTTACAAGAAGGTGATTGAAAAACTGGAAGGAGAAGTACAGCGACTCTCAAAGGATTTTATTGCAAGGGCTATTCTTCAAGCATATACAGAGACTTTTCCTTTGGTTGTTCATATCGATCCTGTGAAAAGGATTATTACAAGAATTGAGATTGACAAGGATTCTGGTATATAAAGTATGATGTGCTACTTGAAGCTCATCATGGTTTAAATAGAACTATGAGTGGAATCCGATGCTTAATACAAAAAAATCAGAATATGAAAATAATGAACAGACTAGTATAATAGAACCTACCACAGCTCTGAGAATCCAGACAAACAAAGAATATGAAAGTCTGGTGCCGCCTATGACTAAGGAAGCATTCGAATCCTTAATGAGTTCTATACGTGAAAGCCGCCAGCATGAACCAATAACCATCAATAATAAAGGTGAAGTCTTGGACGGACATCATCGACTAAGAGCTTGCGAAAAGCTCAAGCTGAAACCTATTGTGAAGGTCAAAATATTTAACGACATATTGGAAGAAAAACTGTACATTATAGATGTTAACCAACAAAGACGACAGCTGACAGTTGCACAACGAGTACAGCTTAGCTTGAAGAAGAAACCAATACTTCAAGAGATGGCAAAGAAGAACAGTCAGGTAAATCTAAGAAGATGTGATAATAGCCCATCGAATGTGCAAATTTGCACACTCGGAAGAGTCAATGAAAAAATAGCAAAGGATTCAGGTGTGTCAGCTAGACAGGTCAGCAAGATAGAGACAATATTAGAAAAAGCTCGTCCCGAGCTAAAAGAAAGAGTTCTGAGTGGTATGACAAAGATAGACAAGGCCTATAAGCAGATCATAAATGAGGAAAGACGCCTCAAGCTAGTAGCGCAAACTAAATCAACGTTAGATAATATTCCTTCTAATTCGTCTTCTGATCGAATAAAATTGTTGCATGGCGATATGAGAAAGTTAGCTTATGATACTGAGCTAATTCCAGATAATTCAATAGACCTCATTTTTACAGATCCTCTTTACTATAGAGAATATCTGCTATTATATGCGAACCTAGCTGAAGTAGCTGACAGGGTCCTTAAAGATGGAGGCTCCTTGGTTACATACATTAGTCAATACGCCTTACCTGAAATTCTAGATAATCTCCGTCAGCCAAAGACACGGCTACGGTATTGGCATGAATTCTGTATCAAACTAGAAGGCCCACAGTTTGCTAGGTTAAATAACCCCATAGTTGTAGTCAGATGGAAACATCTACTATGGTTCGTCAATGGAGAAAAGCCCCAGCTACCCCTTGATGACAGCTCCATTACCGATCTAATAGAATCTAAGAGGCCTGACAAGTCTCTAAATAGATATACACAGAGTACTGTTGAAGCTGAGTATGTAATCTCCAAACTTACAATAAAAGATATGCAAATCTTGGATCCATTTCTTGGGGCAGGAGGAACAACTGCAATAGCTGCAGCAAAACTAAATCGCCGATTTATAGGAATAGATATATCAGCTGACGCAATCGAATCCACAAAGGCTAATCTTAGACATTTGTAGTCGCTATTTGATATCCAGATCGAAAGTACTACTTATCTGTATATCTTTCTCTAAAATCACTTATACATTCCGGAAGAGATTCCCTAAACTCCATCCATTCTTTTTTGGTAGGTTCAATATCTGAATTTGCACCGTGAGGAAGATACCTTATATGAGGTTCATTTCCACCCACCCCCACCGAACCGTGTGGCTCCACATCTTCTATGTACTTAATTATACAATAGCTTAATTTAGCTAAATCTTTCATCGACATACTTTGTTTCCATTCCCCATGGAGGATAGGATTTGCCAATTCCGTACCT
>CAZPXJ010000331.1:0-2108 GCA_964590855.1 uncultured archaeon | reverse complement strand
AAAGAGCTATTCATTGAGCTTGAGAAGAGTGAAAAAATCATGTATGTTCCCGCTACTCGAGAAGATGAAGCAGTGGGAATTTCTTGTGGTTATTATCTTGGTGGAAAGCAGTCTTTTGTTATTATGCAAAATTCTGGTTTAGCAACTATTGGTGATGCTCTTACATCTTTAGTTCAACTTTACCAAATCCCTCTTCTGCTCTTTGTTAGTTATAGAGGGTTGGAACCTGATGCTGACTTCCCCGAACATTCTTTGATGGGGGATATTACTGAAGAAGTATTGAATGCTTACAATGTCCCCTATGAGGTACTGTATGAGCAAGATTGGCAAGACACAATTGATAGAGCTTTAGAAGAGATGAATACGAATAATGATGTTGTTTGTATTCTTGTTGAGAAGGGGGTATTGAGCGAATGAGAGGCGAAGAAGTAGTAGCGGCTTTGAAAGGATCCATCACAGATGATACTTTGATAGTTAGCTCTAACGGCAATATCAGCAGACAAGTATTCAACTTCTTACCTCAACCGCAGATCTATCTACGAGGAAGTATGGGGTTACCTATGTCAATTGGTTTAGGGTTAGCTTTAGCACAACCAGATAAACAAGTTTTGGTGATTACAGGAGATGGCAATTTCTTGATGGGGCTAAGTTCTATGGCGACTATCGGAAACAATCTTCCTTCAAATCTTAAAATAATTATTCTGGACAATGGATCTTATGCGACAACAGGAGGGCAAGAAACAGTTACATCTTCCTTGGATTATCTGAAACTTCTAGAAGGATTAGGAATAAAGCATTACGGAAGTTTGAACTCAATTGAAAGTCCATTTAAACTTTCGGAAGCTTTTGAGATACTATTCACAAGTGACCAAACAGCTGTCCTTCACATAGTTGTTGAAGATGATGTGGAGAAATTAGAAAACATTCCTTGGAAACCTTTAGAAATCAAGGAAAGATTCCTTAATAGATTTGATTGAAAGAAGGGCTTATATAAAATCTTGAGATGTCTTTACCATGAAGGTTTCTATACAATGCTTTGGACAGCTACGCTCAATAACTAAGGAAAGATATGTCCAAGTAGAAATAGATGAGAACTTTTCAGTTTTGAAAGCTCTCGGTCTTTTCAGAGATAAGTATGGAAAACCTGTTGAAAATCTTCTCTACAGAGAAGGTAAAATCAGAGATTTTTATTTTATACAGATTGACAAAAGAAATGTTGACAATCATGAATTAGATAGTATTATCTTAAAAGAAAATCAAGTCATTTCCATCATACCTTTTATCTCTGGAGGGTAAAAAGAAAAAAAAAGAAGGGGGAAGAAACTAGCTCTTTTTTGTGCTTATTGTACTTACTTGTATTTTCACGATTAAAGATTCTTCAGATATAATAATAGGAAGGTTATCTGTAATCCATTCAGGTAAAATAGGTGAAGACAGTTCAAGCATATCTTGCCACTCTTCATCAGTTAAACGTTGATCATAAGGTAGCTGAAATTCGTAAAACGAGAATGTTACTCCTCGAGTAAGATACAGTTGCCCAGTTTGATCTTGAACCACTACATAAATCAAAAATGGATTTCCTACAGCTACTTCTAATACATTACCACTATTAGTTTCAGTAAATACATCTGCTATTAGAGCAGTTCTCGTATCAGCATCACTTTGATACAATTCAGCTGCTCCATAATTAAATGAAACAATTCTTTGAAGATCCTTGCCTAAATGATGAATGAATCTCATCTCAGTTATAGTGAGTTCTTCATTTTGTAACTCTTTTATGCTTAGTTCGGTTAATCTGTCAAATATATCTACTAATTCATCAAATTTTAGAGTGAAATTACCTAATATTTGTTCATAATATTCTGGACCAGCAGCTGGATCCTCATACAAGACCCCTCTAGATTGGAGACCTTCCTTCAACATCCTGAGAGTTGCGGCAATTCTAGAGTAAACTTGAGGGTAAGGTTCAATATAATGAACAATATCATCACCTAATCCATATGCACCGTACGGCTGTTTTGCATATAGAATAGTGTCATGTTTAAGCTCGACCCAACTTGCTAAAGAAGTCATCAGCAACTCCAGGTCTCTCAGGCGGGCGATGGCAA
>CAZPXJ010000330.1:0-2112 GCA_964590855.1 uncultured archaeon | reverse complement strand
ATATTCTTGTTTGGAAACAAACACACAAATGGGAAGAGGATCCAAATTTGCACCCTCTAGTTGGTAAGGAAGTAGAACTTCTAGCAGATATTATTGAAACTAGAACGACTATAACAATAGAATATTTTGAAGCTAAAGAAAAAGTGTAGAGATTAGCATTTTAGAAATCTAAATTTGGCGTAAATTCAATATTACTGTAACTTAACTCGTTTAAGTAGCTCATTTTCATAGCATAAAGCTTATGTATATCCAATATGGGTTTTCCCCAAATTCATTGAATGTTATTAAAATGATTACAGAAAAAAGTAATGAGATGATGATAAAATCATTTCATAAAACAACATATCTATACAAAGAGGTTCCACCTATTGTGACACAAAGCACTTTTGGTGTTTATATTCATGTACCTTTCTGTTTTACAAAATGCTCATTTTGCCCTTTCTATAAGGAGATATATAACGAAAACAAAAAGAAACAATACATCAAAGCAATAATAAAAGAGATAGCAACGAGTGGATTGGAAGGGAAAGCTTCTTGGTTATATATTGGTGGAGGAACCCCTAATACACTTAAGATCCCTGAGCTAAGAGAAATTGTTGATGAAATTAGAAAGAAAATCTCAGTTACAACAATGGGAATTGAACTACTCCCTACTATTCTGGATAACGAGTATATTGAAGGGTTAAGGGACATTGGATTTACAAAAATAAGTGTGGGAATAGAAAGTTTATCTGTTGAAACCCTATCTAAGAGTGGTAGAGAAGTAGCACAAAAAAAGAAAATAAAGGAAATTATTGAAAAAGCGAAAGACTGTAATCTATGGGTAAATGTCGATTTGATGATTGGTCTTCCAGAACAAGAACCTAGTACTTTCCTAGATGATGTTGAACAGATTTCTAAATTGAATCCACACCAAATTACTATCTATCCATTTATGCAGCTTGGAAAATTATCAGTTCGAGCCAGTATCTCAGATAAAGAACAATTCGAGTATATTGAAAGAGCAAATGAAATCATGATTAAACATGGTTACAAGAGGAAAGGCATATGGATATTTGCTAAAGGAGAAGAAGTCTATGATTCTTCAAGAGATGAGCTAGTTGAGGATTATATAGGATTTGGACCTGCAGCATTTTCCACTTATAGTCTTTGGAAGGTAGTTAACTCTGAATTAGATCTTTATCTGAAAAACATTGAAAGTGATAAAAAGATGGCATTAGTAGCAGAAAAAGAAACAGCAAGTGATGATTGGAGGAAATTTGCTAGAATGCTTTATGATTTAAAAGGAAACATTGAGAGTGATGTAATCAAGGCGATCAAATTCCTAGTATTTATTCTAAAATTAACAGGTTATATCAAGAAGGATAAGCTAACAAAAAAAGGGATAATGTATACTCACCAAATAACTAAGAATGTAGTTGAAAACTTACCATACCCCTTACAGAACACTCACTATATTGAAAATTATGATTTCTATCTAAAACAAAGGGATACAAAGAACACTAGCTGAATTATTTAAATATTAAGCAATCAGATTATAACTATTAGAAAGACAATAAAAAAAGGTCCACATAAGATTGAATGAATTGGTGTTTTACAATGTCACAAATTGAAGACAAACTCATTGAACAAATGAAAAGTCATTTTCAGAAACTTACAACAAATCATTTAATCTCTACTTTTGGTGAGGAAAAAGCCAGCGTTCTTATCTCAAAGTATAGTAATGCTTTCAACTCTTTTTACGATAGTAGTCTTCCTCTCATGCCCACCAGTATGGCGAAGAGACATGGAATCAATTCTGTCTTTGTTTTGGCTCTTGATAAAACTCTTGAAAATGATATCCTATCTCACGAGGAATTCAAGAACCACGTTATTTCAATCTATAGAGTAATGATGTCTAGCATGATTACAAATCAAGTCAAGGAACTGGAGGAGAGTGAGAATCCTTGGCAAGATTATGTAGAGATGTCTAAGAAAGGTAATGCCCAGTTATATGAAAATGAATATTTCGATGCTAAAGTAACGTTTGATGTGGAATCAGTTTTTGGAATTGATATTCAGAAGTGTCTCTATTTTGAGATTTTCGAAAAAAACAAAAGACAAGACTTAGGT
>CAZPXJ010000329.1:0-2121 GCA_964590855.1 uncultured archaeon | reverse complement strand
ATTTGCTGTGTTTCCATTGAATTGACTTTCATCATACTTTAGAGTATTCTTAAGAAATTCAGAAACCCGTTGTTTGGGCCCTCTACGAGTCAATGTGACTACCTCCCGTTCCAATTCCAAATTATTATCAATTCATGCCCATCGTTTTGTATTCAATACTCCTTAATCGTAGTTATTTAGAATCAAGAAATATCTCACGAATCTTAGATAAAATCGTATCCCACGCATCCTTTAGTGATTCAATGATTTTTCCTAATTGGTCTAGTTCCTTGTCCAACATTTCAAGATATGACTCAAATGTGTCTATAGATACAACGTCAATTACATGTTGAGTTTCTGGTGTTTCCAAAATCAATTGTACATACTCGATATCGTTGAGATGAATAGTTTCATCAACAATCTGAGCTTCGTACATTGGGCCATTGAAGACAATTATCGGATAGTATATTTCGAAATTAGGAGGGAAAGATCCATCATCCATTGTATCGGACCAATACTCGATATCATCAGCAATTTCAGATTCCAGAGCTTTAGTTACAACTAATGAAGCACGATATAGAAAATCACTTCGATTATTCTTTTGTTTCTTACCACGAGACCCTTTTTCTTCTGCTTTAAGACGTCGTATTCTTTCCGTTTCTGTTTCAACTGGAATATCATGTCCAGCAATCGCGATAAAGGGATGTTCGGTAGCAATCTGATGAGTAGCTAGAATTATTCGTTTTAGCTGTTTTTCTTCAAATGCCTGAAGCCAACTCTCATTCTCGATTACTAAAATTGATGGTGCTGAATATATCAATTCATCCAGATTATCAACATCAATAGATTCCTTTTCAGTTCGATAAAAAACCCAAGCTGAATTCTCTCTCTTCTTGCATTCAATAATTAGAGTAATCATAACGTTCTCAAAGAATTTCGAATCAACTTTGTGTCGTTTCCAAGCTAAGAAATCGATACGTCGCATTTTTTCTTCATCAGGATCTTCAAAAGCATACTCTGCTTGGCTTTTCCATCCGTGTGACTTTAGTAATTGGTGTGTTTTAATTTCTAAAGGGAATCCATGTCTTATTAAAGATTCAATAGTTCTTTCTTTGAATGCAGTTTCTTCCTCTTCTGTCATCATTTCCTACCACTGAAATTCGTATCAGATGTCAAAGGAATTTTCATTCCATTACAACTCAAGCACTCCAATCAGCAATAGAATTTCTGTTCAAGAACCTATTAATATATCGGAATTCTAAAAATTGTGTATCATGTCTGAAGATTGGAAATGGGAAGATGTTCATCTTTTCACTATATCAACCTCTGAGGTAACACGATTATTCCCGAAACGAATCGAAACAAATCATCAATCATGGTATGAAAGCACAACATCAAATACACTCGCTCAGAATGCTGGATTGATTTGCAAGAACCCTAAAGCCATTTGGAGAGAACAGGAGCTCGGAGCCTATGGTAATCGCAGTAGACTGAAACCTGATTTAATAATAGAGCCAGATACTGAGTTCTAGATTATTGAAGTCAAGTATCCTGTTTCCACGACAGAGATATTCAAAGAGGGTTATTACAATGATTATGCCGTCATCGATCAGTTGTATGACTATCTGAACCGCATAAACGAAATAGGATGGTGGCAGAGTAAAAAGAAAAATCTAGCAGTGGTTTGGGTGTTTGAAGAAACAATGAGAAAGAGAAAGGAAATCGCTGAAAAGCACAGGTTGGTAACCAGTAATCTTTAAGGTTGAAGGAATGATGGAAGTCCTTCTAATGCCCATGCTTTCAATTTTCCTACTACAGTAATGTTCGTTCTTTTCTGGAAAAGAGTATCAATAAGACTTGAAACCCATAATTTGTCATCTAATACTTCTGTAAGAAGGCTTAACCGTAAACAATGTCTCACTAAACGTTCTAAATCAGAAATGAAGAATTGTAAATCCCGTTTCTTTCCATAGAATGTATTTAATTTTTTAGGGAATTCTTTACCAAATCCAGCCGATCCATGCATGATTGAATTTCTCTGATTATAAACAATGTCAAGAAAGTAATAAACAAGGCGTCGATTTTCATTTTTATGAGAAACTAATGAAGCTACGCGATACTGAACATCAGCAATTGAACCTT
>CAZPXJ010000328.1:0-2122 GCA_964590855.1 uncultured archaeon | reverse complement strand
CTCAAAGGATTAAATCCCTACTATACTTTACATGCAGCATTAGATGGTTCTATTGAATATGGACGTTTACCTTCCAAAGACAAGATAAGTGAATTGCTCTCTAAAGAAAAATTGAATCTGAATTTTCTAATAGATTACATGCAATTAGATTCCGTTCTGAGACTCAATCTTTCTAATGTTGAAAAGATGAGTATTGTGAAATCAGCTACCAATTATGCCCAACTATTAGTACTTACTCTCTACAATTTTCTAGTTACCGTTCCTGTAATTTCAAAAGAGGATTTACTTGCTTGGTGTAAGCTGTTTGATGATGCTATAGAAAAAGCTAGATTAGGTCATCATTATCTTAAGGAGATTGAAGAAGAGCCTTTTGAGTTGCTGAAAATTAAAACCTCCGAATCTTCACTTTTTTCTCTTAAAGCACAATTATACCAACTTACTGCTCGTTTCACAAATGATAATATAACCGAGTTACTAACTCTAGCATATCTAGAAAATACCAGAGCTTTATCCGAGATTCAGCTTTATGTGAAACACCCTGAATTTGGAGAAACTGTGAGGAGTTTCTTTATCCAGCAAAAAGCTCTATTATTGGAAACCCGTTTCTATCAGATACTCAATACTATTATCACAACCCAGTATAGACATTCTAAATTTGTTGGAGACTTGAAAGATGAAAAACCGGAACTAACCAAATCAGCAATCAAGTTTGAGGTTGGAGAAATTCTTCAAGAAATAGAGAATTTTCTTACTGAACTTCTAACAAGATTTAAAAGAGAAGAGTTAGGGATATCTTTCAACCTCATTGGAATATATGCAAGAATTGCATTTGGTGCTTACGTTTATGATTTAGTAGATGATACAAAGAAAATGGAAAAAATAATCAAAACTCAGGGAATTGACAAAGGTGACCCAGAACTATCGTTACTTTTAGCAAGATATTGGTTATTCAGATGGTCAGAAGAAGAAAATCACGAGTATCTATCGTATTCTAAAGACTATTTTGATAGATCTGCTGAAGTTTATCTAATGCTGTTCAACAATAGGTTAGTTCCAATTTATAGTTATACTATGATGGCTCTATATCAAGTTCTGAATGAAAATATTACAAGAGCTGAAGTTAATCTTATGCGAGCTGATGATGAATATACAGATGCTAAAATGTTGAATATCCTTAATGAATCAGAAATATACTATTATGAAAAATTCCGAGAACAAATAGATGACATTATTAATGGAATAAAGGTTTCAAAACCTATCAGATTTGATGTTCCAATAAATCCTCTTGATTCCAATTCTTGGCTGACAGAGAAGAAAGATTGGCGAAGGAAAATACCCTATTTACCTGAACCATTTCCATTTCATTTGGAACAGCTGAAGGTTTTGGAGTTTGAATTTCTATCTCCTAATTCAAATAGGAATGATTTATAATCGCTTATGCAAAAGAGTGAATTGCAATGACTATGGAACGTAAACGTTATCGTTTTGGAAGTTTCTCTTGGTTTCTACTTATCATTGCTTTAATTGGTGTTTACTTCATTTTTTACGATAATCTCACCGTGTTTTTTGTTGCTGCAGGGATATCTGTCTGTGTTGCTAGTGTTCTATGGTTCATGGCCCGGAGAGGGGTTACTTCTAGAACTAATATTATGTATAACCGTTTAAACAAATTTCATGGAGACGTGCAAGAACGATATTCAGCTGATCAAAGGATTATCTCTCTCAAAGATAGAACTGATGAAGTCAATTTCTGTAAAAACTGCGGTCATAGGACAGACAATGATTCTGCTTTTTGCTCTGAGTGTGGTGTCGAAATTTAATGAGATTCTAGATTTTCATCTTTCTTCTTTCCGAATTTAGGATTGAAGGTCCAGATATCATTTAGAATAAAGTTTGTGATAACAGAAACCACGAAACCAATAGTTATAGCAAGATATTCGTTCCAATGAAGAGTGTCATAGAATAGAAAGACCAAACCTAGATTAATCACTGTTCCTGATGCTCCAACAATAGCAAATTGGATAAACTGAGCAATAGTGTTGAACTCAGTTTCTTTCTCTTGCTTTCTAAAAGTCCAGAGTTTATTGATGATATAATTGTAAAGCATTACAATGACGATGGC
>CAZPXJ010000327.1:0-2128 GCA_964590855.1 uncultured archaeon | reverse complement strand
ATGACCCCGAACGTGCCAGCCCTCGGGATGAATCTCAGTCACCCTCACCACATTACCTTTAATATAGATCAAATCACCAGCAATCATTTCTTCTCCTATTCTGCTGTTCCAATGTATATTAACAGCAATTTAGCTGCTTCCACTTCATTAATAGGACGGAATCTTTTAGTCGCAATTAATATATCAAACTTGTTATTAAAAAAAGTTTTATATAATCTAAGCATTCCCGTTTTGGGAATAAGTATAGATACATGCTTACTCCCATACTTATTTTCAACTGCACTAACATAACAATTTTGCTCATTGTCCCAATAGCAATTATCAATAAACTCTTTATAGTTAAACCTTGCCATCTGATTATCTCTTCGAACTCTTCTTTCTATCTTTTTCAGCCAGCTCATCAATTACTTTAATAACGTCTTCCTTACCCGCTTGCCAAGTACCAATCTCATATGAAAAAGACATACTACTCTCAGCAGCACTTCTTTCTAGCTCTTCCATCTTTCTTTCTGCACCGCTAACACCATCAAACAAAATAACAATTTCGTCACCAGAGTACCAACGAGCAATAATATCGCTTGACCTAAAAGGAATAGAGAAAGTTCGTTTAATTCTTCTATCAACTTCTTTGTATCCCAGCTGATGATTCAAATCATGCATGTTATTAAAATCTAAGAAAACAACTTTCCTTTTTCCTCTAGGCATAACTCTACAAAATTGAAGAAAAGCCCCTCTAGTCCAAATGCCATACACATCATCTCGGCTCAGTTCTTCTATTCGCTCTTGAAGCTCTCCAACTTTATAGAGCAATTTTTCAATATCGTAATCACTCATTTATAGCCCCAGCAAATAAAGTTTAGCGATCTTAATCTCATCAGTAATGAGTTGTATTTTAATATTTAGACCGAAAACTAGATCAAGTGAAATACCCAGCTGTTCTTGAACATGTGTGGGGTAAGGCATAAAGTATCTAACATTACAGATTTTATTTCCTTTCTCATTATAATCAATAGCCCACACTCGCGCATACGTCATAGTTTTTTCTGGAATATTATCCCAAAGTCTCTTTGAGCATTTATATAACCCTGGAGCTGGCTGGATTTCAGTGTCACACACTAGGGTATTTTTTGTAGAAGTCTTTCTTTGCTCCGAGGGCCCATTCGAATTTCTTCTGAGCGGTCGGAGGATAGATTCTGCCAATTTCCACTTCATTATCTTTGCACCAACTAATGGGGATTCTGGGATCCGCGTAGTTAAGCTTTGAAGTTCCAAGAGCAACGCCCTTAGTTTTTTCTTTAATAGCTATTTTTGACTTAAGATTATCAATCCTTTCCTTAAGTCGAGCTATTCGTTTTTCAATCCTTACCTTTTTATTCTTATAAGCTATTCGAGCTCGTCGAACTGCTTCTCTCTGTTTCGTTCCGGTCCAGCGATTGTTGGCATAACCAATTCTATTTTCCATGCTAGACTTAGCAACTTCAAGCTCTTTCTTACTGTCAGTTTTAGTCTTTCTATAAGTAGTTCTGAGCTCCTTGATTCTCACTTTCATGTTTGCCAAACTATTCTCATAAGCGTCAGAAACTGCAGACTGATGATTGAGAGCTAAAGCAACTTCAAGGTTAGCCTCAGTGAAAGCCTCGAGCTTTTTGCCGGGCTTCAAATCCTTTTTGATCTTTCTCTTCTTCAGAGTAGAAGCAAGAAGAATTGAGCCAGTAGCAGTTCTAAACTGCTTAGCAGTAAGTCCGGGCATTATAATACTGAGGAAATCATTGACGTCTCTTGATGTAATATCTGGGAAAATCAAATCTCCCTTCTGCTTTCCTTCAAGAAACTCTTTGAAGTTTCTTACTGCACTGATTTCGAGGTCTTCTACAGTATTATAATATCGAACAGAGTCTTTTCCAAGAAAATCAAAAGTCACTTTCAACTTATCAATTGAAATATGTTCGTAGCGAAGAGAAGTTGCACCAACTGTATCAGCTGTATCTGCACCCTTCTCATCGCCAACACGTAACGAAAGTTTGGAAATAAGATGACATATAGTTGCAAGCTCTCTTGTTGATTTATCCTGAGAAGTAAGTTTCTTTACTATAAACTCATCGACCTTCTGAAAATTGTTAGCAAGCTC